>NZ_JAWYAJ010000438.1:36624-37011 GCF_034124845.1 Robinsoniella sp. | reverse complement strand
TCACCGATCAGGATCTTGGTTGCTTCCGGAACTTCTACGCCTGCAAGTTTTGCAATTGTATAAGCGGACTGTCCAACGATCTTCGCATTTAACGCGCCATTGATGATGATAGTTTTACGAACTTTATCCAGTTCTTCGCCCTTTAAGAAATAGCATCCGCGGTCTGCGAATTCTTTCTTTACTGCGTCATAAATGCTTCCTACTGCTGTTACAGACTGCTCGGAAGCACAGATCATACCATTATCAAATGTCTTGGAATGGATGATGGAGTTTACAGCAAGTTTAACATCTGCTGAATCATCGATTACAACAGGGGTATTACCAGCGCCTACACCTAATGCAGGTTTTCCTGAAGAGTATGCGGCTTTCACCATACCAGGACCACCG
>NZ_JAWYAJ010000438.1:6287-36614 GCF_034124845.1 Robinsoniella sp. | reverse complement strand
AAGGATGCAGTCTGCTGCTTTCATAACTTCATTTGTTAACTCAAGGGAAGGAACGTCAATCCATCCGATGATTCCTTCCGGTGCGCCAGCTTTTACTGCTGCATCTAAAACGATCTTAGCTGCTGCAATGGTACAGTCTTTAGCACGTGGATGCGGGCTGATGATGATGGCATTTCTGGTCTTCAGAGAAATTAAAGTCTTGAAGATCGCTGTTGAAGTCGGATTTGTTGTCGGGATTACCGCTGCGATTAATCCTAAAGGCTCTGCAATTTTTTTGATACCAAATGCAGAATCCTCTTCAATCACGCCACAGGTCTTTGTACTTCTGTAAGCATTGTAGATATACTCTGCAGCATAGTGGTTTTTGATAACCTTATCTTCTACAATACCCATACCTGTTTCAGCAACTGCCTGTTTTGCCAGCGGAATACGCTGCATATTAGCTGCCATAGCAGCTTCAAAAAAGATCTTATCTACCTGTTCCTGTGTGAAAGTAGCAAATACCTTCTGCGCTTCGCGCATAGCAGCCAGTTTCGCATTCAATGCTTCAACACTGTCAATCACTGCAGGTACTACATTAACCGTGGTTTCTTTCTTAGCCATGTCTGTTCCTCCTTGAATAGGTGAATTTATAATTTGTTTTGGTTCATTTATTGACAATTTTTTAACAAGGTCATCATACTATACCGTTAAAATTTTGTCAATCCTTTTTTTAAAAAAACTGCAAAGATTTTTTTACCATCTGAATACCCGTAAGATTCCACATTATAACCTGCTCAAATTCGCTATAAATACAGATTTTCTCACAAAAAATCACATTTCAGAAAGACAGGACCCCTAATTATAAATTTTTTGTAAATTGACCTATTATTTCCCAAAAGCAAAAAAATATTCCCCAGGTCCGGCGGTATATTTCGTTAATAAAATACCAAACTCTGAGGAATATTTATATAGAATTTTATTTAGTTTGTTAAAAAATTAGCATTTCTCCGGTTCCGGATAATCCGTTCCATATGTTTCAACTGTCATTGATTTGATCTTCTGTTCTTCTAATGGACGGTCACTGTAATCGGTATCAGTCTCTGCAATCTTATTTACAATGTCCATACCTTCCGTAACTTTACCGAAAGCTGCATATGAACCATCTAAATGAGGCGCATCTTTGTGCATGATGAAGAACTGGGATCCTGCAGAGTTGGGATCCATTGCTCTTGCCATGGAAAGAACACCTGGTGCATGTTTAAACTGATTCGTAAATCCATTCTGTGAGAATTCGCCTTTGATACTATATCCCGGACCTCCCATACCGTTTCCGTTAGGACATCCGCCCTGGATCATAAAGCCGTTGATTACACGGTGAAAAATAATTCCATCATAAAAACCTTTTTTGATAAGGCTGATAAAATTGTTTACACTGTTTGGTGCAATCTCCGGATATAATTCTGCTTTCATAACATCGCCATTTTCCATAGTAATGGTTACAATTGGATTCTGTGCCATAGTTTTTAATTCCTTTCATGTATAATTATCCCCGCCATTAAAATGCAGGCAGGTTATGTTACAGACTGTTCTATCTCCTGCCTGTACGAATAAATTATAATATGTAATCTTCAATGATGCAAGGTATATTTGCAGCTTATTTACAGCCTGTCAGCACATTGTTTTTCAGCTTGTTTACTGCATATTTACAGGCACATTACAACGAATCGCGTCTTGTCCGCTTCCCTTATTCATGCTATAATTATGTAATTACACGCCACCGTATTAACTTGTTAAGTCAAATAACCTGCCGCAGGCGGCGTATATTTGATCCTCGTGGCAAATGCCGGATGAACGCAGGCGCGTCTGTTTGTCTCTTTGCCCACGGAAATAATGATCAGGAGGAAAGCAAATGAATTTCTCAACAATCTTATCCGATGTTAACAGTTTTGTCTGGGGGCCCGTCATGCTGGTACTGCTGGTAGGAACCGGCGTATTCATGACAATCCGCCTCAAATTTCTTCCCTGGCGCAACCTGGGATACGCTCTTCGGTCCGTTTTTCAAAAATCAAGTCCGGATATGGATTCCAATGGAGATATTTCTCCCTTCCAGTCTCTGATGACGGCTCTCGCCGCTACCATTGGAACGGGAAATATCGTTGGCGTTGCAACGGCAATGGTCATTGGTGGTCCCGGGGCTTTAGTCTGGATGTGGATCAGTGCTCTGTTTGGCCTTTCTACCAAGTACGCAGAAAGTGTCCTGGCGGTTAAATATCGGGAAACAAACGTATTTGGTGAGATGGCAGGCGGTCCCATGTATGCTATGAAAAATGGATTCCGTATAAAATGGATCGGTTCTGTTCTTGCCGCACTCTTTTCTGTTTTTGCAGTTGTGGCTTCTTTTGGAATCGGCAATATGACCCAGGCGAATTCCATCTCTCTCGCCCTGCACGATACCTTTGGCATTCCGCTTTCTGTAACGGGTGCAGTTATTATGATACTGGCTCTGATCGTACTTGTGGGCGGAATCAAAAGTATTGGCAAAGTATGTGCTTTGGTTGTACCTTTTATGGCTGTCTTGTATTTTGTCTGTGGATTAATTGTCATTATTTTGAATATCCGAAATCTTCCTGCCGGATTTTCTATGATTATTCGCATGGCATTTTCTCCAAATGCAATTGCCGGGGGCGTAGGGGGCACCATTATCGCCAGCATGCTTTCCGCAATGCGCTGGGGCGTTGCCAGAGGGGTTTTCTCCAATGAAGCTGGTCTGGGATCAGCTCCCATCGCCGCTGCTGCTGCAAAAACGGATCACCCGTCCAGACAGGGCTATATTAACATGACCGGAACCTTCTTTGACACTTTGGTTGTCTGCTCCATTACCGGGCTTGCAATCGCCTCCTCCGGCGTTCTGGGTACACTGGGTGCCGACGGAAAAGTCATTACCGGCGTTAACCTGACTATCCAGGCATTCTCCACTGCCCTGGGAGGCGCAGGGGGCTGGCTAGTCACCATTGGTATTACATTATTTGCCTTCTCCACCATTTTAGGCTGGGAATACTATGGTGAAAAATCTTTGGAGTATCTGGTTAAATCGCCGAAGATCACCTATCTTTACCGGGTCATCTTCTGCCTGATTATTTTTCTTGGTGCTACCACTACTTTACAGGTTGTATGGGATTTTTCAGATACCATGAACGGACTTATGGCAATTCCCAATCTGATCTGCCTGCTGGTATTAAATAAAGTAGTAGCCAAAGAATGTTTCCATTTCCAGGATACAGTAATCAACCCGGACAAAAAAAAGAAACATTAGAACAGAAAAAGCCCATATAGCTTATGCAGAATGAACTGCTTCCAAAAGTCAGACTAAAAGTATAACTGATGGAAAGCAGTTCACAATGACGTACAGCCATTTGAGCTTTTTGCTTTTAAAATCCTAACTGTTTACGATATTTTCCCCATACCCTTGCCTGAAAATAATCGTATGCCTTATCATAAATGAACAGTATAATCTGTCCCAGTACTGCAGCCGCAAGGAGAATCCATCCTGATATCTCACCTGCAAACAGCAGCTTTGGAAACAGGAACAGCATCGGTAAGAATAGTACATTAAAAATAAGATACTTTAAAATCCAGAATATCTTACGGCCTTTCGCATTTGGACATACTTTTCCAAGTTTCAGCCATACAAATTCAATTGCCAGTACATAGAGTCCCATAATGGCAAATGTAAGGCAATGCAGCTTATCCGGTGCTATCAGAAGCCCCAGAATAACTGCTCCTATGTAAAAGCCGGCGCCCAGCTTTATTCCGAATTCCCGGATCATGATCCCAACAAAAAAGGAAGCCGCACCCAGTAAAAACAGCGTGTTAAACTGAAATACACCGCTCAGCACCATAAGTACAACCGTAAGCGCCAGCATCAGGCCTGAAAATGCCATTTTTTTGCCACTTACATGCATGAACAAAGATCTCCTCCCATACATTCGCAAAGTGAATCCGCACACCAAAGATCACAGCAGCAGTTTCCGGTGGTACATCCTCCTGCAGACCGCCCGTTCCCATAGCTGTTAGACTGGTAACGCTGTCCGTTCCATTGCAGTTGATTCACCAGATTGCGGTATTCCTGGTTACCCGGTTCCATATTGCATGCCTGCTGTGCCTGGTTCATCGCCTGCACATTGTTGCCAATCCCGGAATTCGCCACTGCACTGTAATAATACCACCTTGCTGTACGATTCTGCATTCTTGATAACATATTCAGGGCATCCTGATAATATCCCGAATTTATATAATTCGTTACCGCTTTCATCTCATTGGAATCATCCTGGCTGCTCTGGTAGCCGCCTGACGCATAACTTCCGCCTCCGGAACTGTATCCGCCTTCCCGTTCTTTCATGATCTGGTCATACGCTTCCTGCACTTCCTTAAACTTTTCCTCTGCCAGCCCTGCCAGGGGGTTGTTGTTATAAGAATCCGGGTGGTATTTCCTGCTCAAATCTCTGTATGCTCTCTTAACTTCATCATTGGTCGCATTGGGTGATATTCCCAGTACGCTATATGGATCACTTACCATCTTTCTGTTCCTTTCCTTCTTTCATTTCTTTTTGTATCTTGTCATACTTTGTCCATACTCCGACGTAGAGTATATTCTTCAGGATATCCACATCCCAAAGGCAGGGCAGTAATTCAAATTCCCTGCTGCACTCTCCCATCATCATATTCAGCATCTGCTCACAGACTGCTTCATAATTCTCTTTTCCCTGTAACGGAATCAGAGGATTATAATTACCTTTTACGATATCCTTCTTTACATCCTCATAGGCATCCATAATATAAATGAACTTACCAAGGAAAAAGCCCATTTTACGGAGCCGTTCTTCCCACTGGTCTTTTTGGTAAACCAGCAGCTCGCCCATCAATTCACCAAAGGTTCCCGCTACGGCATCGATATCCGTAATCTGCTTTTTTTCATACTCCTGCAGTTTTTTTAAACAGCGCTGTATGGTTTTGCATTTATCCGGATATTTCGCAATAATGCTTTTTACACTTTTCCCCAGCAGCTTGCTGCCTGCAAGCCCCGCCATACTCTTTTCATCTTCCCAGTCATCCATAAAATGATAGTAAGATAGAATTACATTCATCTCTGCTGTATATTCTGTAATATCATTTTGCAGCATGTCCATTTTTTTAACCGGATGTACCGCACAGTGATGTTTGCTGTTCTTCATTTTATGTTCATACAGAGAAGTAAGCAGGATGGTCACAAAAGTCATATCATAGGTCAGAGTCATTTGGCCGCGAAATCCGAAGTTCTCTTTTAGGGTTCTGCATAAACCACAATAATATGCTTTATATTTATAATAATCTTTTACTTTTAACTCCGGTTTATATATGGTAACATAGCCAAACATGTACAATCTCCTAATCTTTTCGCCTTCATAGGGGATTATACTATATTCATTTCAAAAATACCAGTTAACTTTATATAAATTATTGGGCTTATGGACTGCTGATCCGGCTCCGGGAGTTACATCAGCAGCCATTTTCATTGCCTTACTCTGCTAAATACAGATTTACTTTTTTCATAACAGCCTTAACCGCCTGGTCCTCAGAGACAGAACCCTGAACCAATTTGGGAACAGTCTCCAACACTCGGCCACTTGCTTGCAACAGGTAAAATTTGTCATCTCCTTCAAACTGCCCGCCCATGGTAAGCGCAATATCTCCTGGTTTTGTACTATTTATAATATTGTCATAGGCAGCTTTATTCACGGGAATTCCTTCTTCCATTCCACCGCTCTGGGCTTCTTTTGATAATAAAAACTCTGCCAGCTTCTTTGCTTCTTCTTCCCTGGTTCCTTTGCTGCTGACTCCAATCATTCCCCGTGGCACAAATACGCCTTCGCTCTGTCCGTTCGGATAATTTTTTGTTCACAAGCGGATGCTTACTGTTTATGCTCTAGTTTCCCATATCCCCCGTTCCTGTAACATCCTGCTGCTGGTAAACCTCCGGTCCGTTCATCACGCCATCTGCTGCCTCTGGCTGTTCAATCGTTCCATCTTCCGGTGCTCCTGGCTGCCCATACGCTCCTCCATCGGGCGACTCCGGCTGTTCATATGCTCCCCCATCCGGTGTTCCGGGCTGCTGGTTCTCACCTTCCTGACCCGTTGATCCAGGCTGCTCATTCGCTCCGCCATCCGCTGCACCTGGCTGCTGGTAGCCCTCCTGTCCGTCTGCCTCCTCTGGCTGCTGGTATATCTGCCCCCCCTGAGCCTCGGTCTGTAAATAATTGCTCTGTTGGTCTGCACCACTTCCTGCGTCTGTCTGTCCGTATGTTCTGGATCCCTGTACTTTTCCATTTGTTTCTGAGGAACCGGTGCCTGTTGGAGCGTCTGCCTGCTGAAACAGCTTCACCAGCATTTCATGAGTATAAGGCTGATCCATTGGAATTGTAATATCCAGATTATCTATACGGATGGGCACATTCCCTTCCATACTATAATAAATATCTACACTGTCCGGGTTTTTGGGGCTTGCGTAAGTCTGAAGTGTTTTCTGGATACTGTCCAGTACTGCATAAACCATACTTTGCGCATCGTAAACATGAAAACCTTCTTTCTGGGCAGCGGGCGGCCCCATAAAAACAGCGCTCTGCCCGGTAATACACACGGTCATTCCGCCTTTCCCCGTAGTGATCTCATCAGCGAGAGATATATTCCATCCGGTGAGGGTTTCCATCTCTTTTACCAAACTGTCAGGTGTGGCTTCCTCTGCTCCTGAATAATCGCAGCTCTTATATTTACCGTCTCCCGTTGAAATATATAGCTTCACGCCTTCTGATTGCTGTGCATCACTGTCAGACTGTCCCTCTGCACTGCTGCCGTTTTCCGTCACTTTCATAATTTCAGAAGTATTGCTTCCTGTGCCATTTGCCGGATCTGCTTTGCCATCTTTTTGGCATCCTGCATTTAATCCTAATACACCGCATATCAAAACTAATAAAAGTACTTTTTTTCTCATGTCTTCTGCTCCTCTGCCTGTAATACATCTCTATGTATTCCTGCCATATGCTTAATTTCACTACATACTAAAATAGCGCCAGATCAATCAACTTTTCATTAATCTTTTTATTAATCTTTACAATCCTAATCCTTTTCCCCCAGCTTGTCAAACGCTTCTTCACACATGCAGATAAAATCTTTTCCTGTGCCTTTAGTTTATACGATTCAGGCAAGAAAATAAAATACTTTTATAAAATTAATTTTTTACTTTTCCCTGTAAATTCATAAAATCAAAAAATGCTCCCTGCTTTTCCGCTAACTGCCTGTAAGTCCCTTTTTCTACGATCTCTCCGTTTTTCATGAATATAACCTGGTCATACTGGCTCAGCAGTTCTTCCTTCAGATTATGGGTAATGGTAACCAGCGCCAGTTTTTCCTGCGCCAGAAGCCGGTTTTCCATATCATATGCCGTCTGCATATCTACCGCTGAAGTTCCTTCATCCAGTATGAGCAGCGGTGTTTTGCGGATCATTGCTCTGGCTACCGCCACTCTCTGGCGCTGCCCTCCGGACAGGTGTATTCCATTTTCACCAACCGGCGTGTTCAGCCCGTTTTCCATCTGATCCAAAAACAAACTGATCCCGCTTCTGTCGATTGCATCCTGAAGTTCTTCACTGGAATAATTTTTATCCAGACAGATGTTCTGGTAAATATCCGTATCAAACAGGTATACATTTTGATGAATCATACATACAATACTGCTTAAATCTTTCCCATTCATATCTCTGATTTCACGTCCGTCGTACCGTATACTGCCGGAATATCTGCCGGAATATCCGGTCAGCAATTTTACCAGGGTAGATTTACCGCTTCCGCTTTCCCCGACAATTACATATTTTTTGCTGGGTTTAATCTGCAGATTCACTCCACTGAGGATATTTCTCTCCTCCTGGTAGGAAAAACAGACTTTTTCTATATGTAACAGCTTTTCAAACGAAGATTCAAAAGCCGTCTCTTTGCAAACGGTTCCCCGAGTCCCCTCCTTCTCATTCGGTATATCCTCCTCCTGGCTAAGCCGGGAGAGGCGCTCCAGCACCGGTTTCATCCCGGTAATTTTCGGTAAATTCTGCATAATGACCATTACCGGGGTTATAAAGGTTCCGCTGAGCTGGACGAGTGCCAGCAGGGTTCCTACCGTTGATCTTCCTGTCAAAACAAAATAGGCAGCCACGAAAACAATGATTACAGTGGACAGTGCAGACAGAATATTGGCAAAACTCTCATTAACAGCCAGAAGCCGGTCAGCCTGGAACTTGGTCTTTGCTGTATCTCTGTTCTCATGTTGAAATTCTTTGCGGATATACCCTTCAATGGCAAATCCCCGTATCACCTCATAGCCGGACAAATAATCCTTACATTTTGATGTAAATTCTGCAATCTTCTCTGAAAATCGGTTCTGCCTCGCCTGGAGTGCTTTGCCAAAAAATGCAGGTATTAAAAACATCAGGAGCATAAAGAAGATCAGGATAACTGTCACTAGCCAGCTTAAATAAAACAATATGCCCAGAGTTGCCACAAACAGTACCACCATTTTTGCCGAAAGCTGAATCGGTACTAAATAATTTTCTTCCACAAGCTTTACATCATTGACGATTGCCGACAGATAATCGGCTGTATTTACCTTATAAAATTCCTCCGGCTTCCGGCTCAGCAATCCCTGAAACGTCTTTTTTCTAAGGCTCTTCGTCACATTCCGTACCAGCACTTTTCCGCAGTAGGCTTCCAAAAATCCCAATCCACCCAAAACCAGGAGAAAAATCATGGTAAATGTAAAAAGGCGCCAGAAATAATTTGCATCCCGCCCAATCGCTGCATCCACAATTCTTTGTAAAATAATGGATATAAATGCCGATGCCACAGAACTCAGTGCACCGATCCCGATTACTAAAGCCAGAATCCACTTGTTTTCTTTTAAACTTTCATTCAAATCAAATACCTCTCTTTTCTATTTATTGGAATGTATCGAATTTTTACATTTTATATTTATCAAATACATTCGTTAAATATAGAATATATTAATATTTTATTTTTGTCAACTACATTCTATCATGGTCAAATATATGTTTGTCTAATTTTTTATTTGATATGATATCTTATATTTGTCTGATATTTATCGGATATTTGTGAGCTGCATCAAAATTCGAAATTATATAAGGATCAGATAAATCCCTGAAATCCTATTGCATTTGCCGTAATTTCCCTGTGCAAATACTCTCTGTTGTGCATTGAATGTGAGCAACACAGCAAAAACAAAAAAAGAACAGGAATCTAAAACTGCTATCTGCAGATTTCAGATTCCTGTTCTTTTCCACCTCACTTATTATATGACCGATTCATTTATTGTCCACCGGCTCATAATAATAACTCATAATAACAGCTGCTTCAGATCACCGATCAGCTCCAATACCGCCTCTTCTTCCAGGCAGTAGTATACCTTCCCATTCCTTTTCTCAATATTCACCAGTCCGCAGGAAAACAGTACATTCATATGATGGGACATGGTAGACGCTGATAATTTCATAGTTCCCGCCAGTTCCAGATTGTACTTCTTGGATTCCTTTAGAATGCATAGAATATCCAGTTTGCTTCTATCGCTCAATGCCTTCAGTTTCATGATAACAGCATCTTTTGCTGCATCCGTACTCTTCCCTCTTCTGGGCAGCAGCTCTAAAAACAACCCCTGGTAGCCATGGGAATATAAAACCAGCTGAATTGCCGGCTCTGCCAGGGTGGGATAAACAACAGCCTGGGATGCAAAGTTATGAATCAGCCGGTCAAATCTGTCGTCTTTGTGGGCAGCATAGCGCTCCATGAGAGCCTGAAAAGGTTTCTCTACTGAAGCCAGGGCTTTCTCATACACCGGGATATTCTTACTGATTGCCTCCATAAGAAATTCCATCCAATACCTGGGCCGGTGGAGAAATTTCAGCAAATGCCATTTTCTTCCCTCATCCATTTCCAAAGGTTCTAAAAACTCAATAATGTCCAGTTCATTTGTAATACTTGGTATTTTCTGTCTGGACAGTTCTTCGGAATCATCCCCTTCGTTGACAATAACAGACATCAAAGTATCCCTTATTTCTTCATCGGTTACCCCGTCCAGCCCTTGAAGCCAGTGCTTGTTTTCTATAACGGATGCAATCAGAATAATAATCCAGTCCTGATCCTTATCTTTAAAAAAGAACGCTTCATTTTCTGTTTTTTTATAATGATCTTTAAAATATTTTTCATAACGTTCCAGGATTTTAAAATGCTTCTGATAGAATAACTCACCATCAATACCCAGCTCATTCAGCCCTTTTATTGTCTCTGTCCGCACTTCTTCTCCCTGGTAACAGCTGAATAATAATCCAAGTGTTTCAAATACCGGATCCAATTCATTTTTCATGATCATATCCATAAAAAATCCCTCCTGACCGTCTGCTATGATTTCATTAGTTATACCGGCTTTTTGCCTGTCTGCCCATTATAACAAATCTTTGTGCTCATAACAAGCGGAAGCGTGTCTTAAAAATCAATGCCGCAGCAATTTTAAGACACGCTTCCAGGATATTCGAAAGTCTCAATATATAAATTAAATTTTCACATGCTGTTCCACATCAACAACAAAAATGGTTGCTCCGCCAAACTCAACAGTCATAGGTACTGTGGCATAGCTGATTGACTGTACGCCGCCGGATACATAGGGGGTGTTCACGTTTACTTGCTTTCTGGTTGAGCATTCTTCTTTAATAATATCAATAACCTGCTCCACTTTATCATCTTCCGTTCCAATCAGCAGCGTGGTATTCCCCCTGCGCAGAAATCCTCCGGTCGTAGCAAGTTTCGTTACCATAAAATTGCTCTTATTCAGTTTGTCAACTACAAATCCTCCGTCCTCGTCATGGACAATTGCAAATATCATTTTCATATTGGACACCTCCATTACTTTTTACATCTCGCAGATGTACTTTTCAATCATTTTACCGGAACTAACCGATTTACCTTCTACAACCATCTTATCATAAACCACCTCTTTATGGTTCATCAAATTTGTAAAAATACGCCATTCATTTTGAAAAGCGCAGATGGCATAGACATGATTGTGATAATAATCGTTCAGATATTGAAATAAAACATCTTCACTTTCATTCTCACCTAAGGACAGCATTACAAGATGATAAGACTCCGCACATTTTTTCAGAATATCACTGTTATCCCAATCCACATGTTCCTCGTCATGGATGATTACAATTACTCTGTCATTTTCTCTTCCAAGTTCGTGGATTATCATAATGTCTGCCTCCTGTTCTCATGCAAGATGGATGCTCTTTTATAATAAACGCTGCCGGAATCTTTTGCAACTAATTTATACTTTTTCATGACTTTTAACAGCTTTTCAGCCATCACAGGTTCCATTTCACAGAGCGGAAGTCGGCATCCTCCCACATTCCATCCCATATAATTCAATGCCTGCTTAACCGGAATGGGATTCACGTCATAAAACAGCGCTTCGATCAGCTCCAGATATTCGATTTGTAATTCATCGCTTGTTTCCGGATCATGGTTAAAAAAGCTTTCACAGATATCATGTGCCGCCTTTGGTAAAATATTTGATAAAACGGATATTACCCCTTTTGCACCAAGTGCCAGAGCCGATGTGATCTGGTCGTCATTGCCTGAGTAAATATCCAGTCTGTCCTTACAGAGGGAAGAAATTTTAGCTATCTGGGAGAAATTACCGCTCGCTTCCTTAACCGCTGCAATCTTTTCATTTTCACATAAATGAAGATAGGTCTCCGGCTGGATGTTCAATCCTGTTCTGGATGGAATATTATAAAGCACAATCGGCAAATCCGTTGCATCTGCTATTGCGTTAAAATGATAAATGAGCCCCTGCTGGGAAGTTTTATTATAATAAGGCGTGACCTGAAGCAATGCATCTGCACCTGCTTTTTCAGCCTGTCTGGAAAGTTCAACTGCATGTTGTGTACAATTGGAACCCGCCCCGGCGATAACCGGAACCCGATGACCTGTACACTCCACAATAAACCGGATCACATCATAGTGTTCTTTATCGCTGAGCGTAGACGCTTCACCTGTTGTTCCAGCGGCAACAATTGCATCGGTATGGTTTTTTAACTGAAAATCGATCAGCTCTTCCAACTTTTCATAATAAACACTTCCGTCCTCCTTAAAGGGAGTAACCAAAGCAACACCTGCACCTGTAAAAATTGTACGCTTCATATTTTTTACCTCTTTCATACATTTTATTTAAACTATCATGATTTGCTTACAAGCAGCAATGTTAAATTTCCTACATCATAGCACAGCCCATATTAAAATGAGTTGCGGTATCTTCCTTCCTGCATTAAATTTACATTAAATCCGGACATTTACTCTGACCCTGGAGCGAGTTTGAAAATTCATTCTACTGCTCCTCCAGACAGTAATGATAGCGACAGTGTCCGACTGGATCATTGGAGCGTGTTTTAAAATTGCTTTCTGGCAGCTGTGCGTAAACTCCAGCCCGCCCTATGCAAAAAGAAGATGTATTTTATTATATTCAATCAAATGCCGTCAGGAACATAAAAAATGAGATTGGACGATCCGGCTTCTGTTTCCCGCCGGATGGTCCAACCCCACAATCATTTATATGTCTATGCTGCCGCCTATGACAAATGCAGTAATGCTTCCGCCAAAGCCAGTATGGTCAATGACTGCCCATACGCCATGGGTGCAATTAATATATTTTTATAATGATCTGCATCATAACCCATTCCGGTTCCGCCCGATACATTCAGTACGGTTCCTTCCTGGTCTATATTTTTCAGAATTCCTTTCACTGCCCGCTGTGCACATTCCAGATAAGAGTCATCCAGAATACCATATCGGATTCCCTTTAAAATACCTGCCGTGATAGCTGCCGAACCGGACACTTCTTCATAGCTGGATGGATCCAGAAGTACCGTATGCCACAATCCGCTTTTACTCTGGAGCTCTTTCAGCTTACATACCTGTGCTTTATATGTATCGATCACATACTGTTTTAAACCTGCATTCATGGTACCTTTAAACATGTCGATATAATCTAAAATTCCCAAAGTGAACCAGCTGTTGCCGCGGCACCAGAAGATACCCCCGAAGTTATTCTGCTCATTAAAGGTCCAACCGTGGTAAAACAGCCCCGTATCTTTGTCACAGAGATACTTGATGTGCATGAGAACCTGGTGAATAGATTCGTCAATCCACTCCTGTTTTTTGTATTTCTGACCCATTTTATTCAAAAATAAAACCGTCATAAAAATGGTATCAATCCACATTTCATTTTCATTTAAGCGCACTCCCAGACGGTCTCCGTTGGCACTGGTAACATGCTGGAACCCTCCTTCCTTGGTACGGGGAAGACAGTTCATCAGCCAGTCCGCCCATTTCAGGCAGAGATTTTCAAATTCCGGATTGTGATACTGCTCATTTAATTCTACCAACGTAAGCAGCGGTGTAGTTGTATTGATATTTTTTGAAGGCAGTCCCTGCGCTATATTTTCCTCAAACCAGTCATATAAAAACTTCTGGTATTTTTCATTCTTTTCTGTCTTCATTATTTTCAGCAGTCCGTACAGACCAACTCCCTGTGGCCAGTCCCATTCCCGGATACCGAAATCTCTTTTAAAAAATCCAATAGATTCCCCGCCGTTTTCTTCCAGTTCCTTCTCGTTTTCCGGACCGCCCAGGTTCAATAGCTTATCGATTACAAGATCTAATTTCTCTCTCAGTTCTTTTTCATTAATATTTTTCATTCTAATCCTCCATATCTTTCAAACAAAGTCTAAAACATGTACGCTGTTACTGTGTACATACAGCCCCCTGCGCCGTCGATACACAGTCGCGCACCTGACGCAGATTCTAGTACAGCGTTGCACAAATAATCAAGACATACACACCGGCTATCCGCACCAGGCACTACATATCCAAATATTTACGCCGGGGAACACTGGCTTTTTTAAGTTGCTTATTATATAATGTACTAAAAATATCATACTGTCTGTCATGCGGACAGGTTCCGGAGCGTGCTTGAAATTTGCTTTCTAACACGCTCCGGTTAAACTCTGCTGTACGGTGCAGTGTTACAATCCCAAAGAAAAGGTGGTAATCCATGGAAAAAGTAATCTATTATGCGGAAATGGAAGGGATCTCCCTGGAGCATATGGTGCGAAACGGTAAATTTGACATGCGGGTCAAACATTTTCACAATGAGTATGAAATCTTCTATATCTTAGAAGGAGAACGCCTCTTTTTCTTTCATAACCGGAATTATCTGGCATCCAAAGGGGATCTTATCCTGGTAGATACTAACCTCATACACATGACAAAATCTGTCTCTGATGAAGACCAGGGCCACAACCGTATTATTCTTTATATTGGCAAGGCTAAAATGCAGGAACTGGGCGAAAAATTTCCAGCCCTGGGTTTAGTCCGTTTCTTTCAGGACAACTATGGGGTATATCATTTGAATCAGGAGCAGCAGTATCTGTTTATGCAAATGTACGAACATCTGCAGGCTGAATTCAATCAAAAGCACCGGAACTATAAATATGCAATCGAACTGGAGATTCTCTCCTATTTTCTCAAACTGGTAAGGGACATCTCCCATCACAATCAGGAGACTCCGCAATTTGGCAGTGAGAGCAAATACCGGACAGCTTATGCCGTTGCGGATTATCTCTCTGAACACTGTCAGGAAAACATCTCCCTTGAGGGTCTGTCCAGCCATTTTTACCTGAGTAAATATTACATCTGCAGGGTATTTAAAGAAGTAACCGGCTATACCATCAGTGAATATATCAATATCCATCGCATCAAAAAGGCAAAACGCTGCTTAGAGGAAACGGACATGAGCATTTCCTCCATCGCTCATGCCCTTGGTTATGAAAGCATTACCTATTTTGAAAAAATGTTTAAGACTTATATGACCATTTCCCCTTTGAAATACCGTAAAACTTTAAATACGGTGACCCATACTAATAAACCTACTAACCCATAAGCCCAAGAACAGACGGCAGCCAGGTACTCAGTGCCGGGATAAATGTGACGAAGAGCAAAGCGACCAAAATCGCACCGAAAAATGGCAGGAGCTTCTTCATGACATCTTCTACCTGTAACTTCGCCACACTGCATCCTACGAACAATACACTGCCTACCGGAGGGGTTACGGTTCCGATGGATAAGTTCATAACGATCATGACACCGAACTGAATCGGATCCATACCCAGGCTGGTTGCTATTGGCAGGAAAATCGGTGTAAAAATCAAAAGTGCCGGAGCCATGTCCATGAATGTTCCTACAATAAGCAATATCAGGTTGATAATCAGCAGGATCACAATCTTATTGTCAGAAATGCCAAGGAGCAGGTTACTGATTGCCTGAGGCAGCCCCGTAAAGGACAGTACGAAAGATAATATGGAAGATGCTCCGATGATCAGCATAACTACAGCCGTCATGACTCCCGTATCAACCAGAATCGCCGGTATCTCTTTTATTTTAATACTCTTATATACGAACACCGATAGTAAAAACGCATATACCACTGCTATACCGGAAGCCTCCGTTGGTGTAAAGTATCCGGAGAGAATTCCACCGATAATGATTACCACCAGCAGTAAACTTGGAATCGCATCCCAGATCGTTTTCAAAATAACCGATCCTGTCAGCTTCTCTCTTTTAATAACATATCCGTGTTTCTTCCCGTAGAAAAATGCGACAATCATGCAAAGCCCTGCCCATAGCAGTCCCGGTATCCAGCCAGCCATAAATAATGTGGCAACGGATGTTCCGCCGCTTGCTGCTGAGAATACTATAAATGCCGTAGTGGGCGGAATTAACTGTCCTACAGGAGCGGTGGCAATATTCACTGCCGCTGAAAATCCTTCATCGTAACCCTGTTTTTTCTCAAGAGGATTCATTACCCCGCCAATCGCCGTAGCCGCTGCGATTCCGGAACCGGATATGGAACCAAACATTGCGTTTCCTGCGATGTTGGTCAGTGCCAGAGAACCCGGAACCTTTCCAAGTACTAACAATGCCAGGTTAATCAGTCTTTGGGCAATGCCGCCGCTGCTCATCAAAAGACCTGCCAGGATGAAAAAAGGAACTGCCAAAAGGGTAAAACTATCAATTCCTCCAACTAATTTCTGGGCGGAGATGAACATCCCGAATCCAGGAGATAAAAACATGATAATTGTCAATAGTGCGGAAGCTATGATGCTAAAAGATACGGGCGCACTCATCGCCAGCAGAAAAAAGAATGTGATTACCAGAACAATCGCTGCCTGTAATTCCATATTATTCTACCTCCTTTAATTTTTTCACAAAACCAATCATCCGGTTTACGCTGTACATAAGCATCAGGATTCCGCTGATTGGAACACATGCATAATACAGCTGCATTGGAATCTGCATTGCAGGAGAAATCTGTCCTGCTGAATTCATCGTGACCAGCCAACCGCCGGCGATCATAACAAACACACTCAACACAATAATTAATACTTCAATTCCTATCTTAGTTATTATATTATTTTTAGGCTGAAAGCTTTTTGTTAGAACACCGATGGATAAATGCTTTTCTTTCCCGTAGGCATATGGAACTCCCAGCATCGTTACCCAGATTAACACATATCGTAAAAACTCTTCTGTATATTTACTTGGATTTCCTAACACAAACCTCGTTATTACCTGCCAGAAACAGCCGATTACCATTACCGCAACGAGAACAGCGATCACTGTTTCCAAAACTTTATTTATTATTTTCATCTTGGTACCTATTGCTTATTACAGCGCAATTTCCTTTCTATTTCTATTTAACCCGGAGAGTTATTCCGCATATTTCTGAATATCCTCATACAAAGTATTATAGGAATCCCCCTTTGCACAGAATGCTTCCCTGATAGGCTGTACCGCTTCAATCAATGCTGTTTTATCAATATCCCTGTAAACGGTAACTCCATGTTCTTCTGCCTCTTGTATCGCAGATTCCATCATTCCTGTATAAAGGCTTTTAAAATTTTCATTGGTACGTTTCAGGCTTTCTTTTAAGTACTCCTGCTGTTCCTCTGTCATGCTGTTCCATTTTTTTGTACTGATTATATAAATATCCGGTGAATACTGATGCTCTGTGTAAGTATAGGATTTCACCAGATCCTGATGTCCGTCAACCGTAAGTGCCAGTTCGGTATTTTCTGCACCGTCCACGATCCCCTGCTGAAGAGAAGTATAGGTTTCTCCTGCCGCCATCGGTACCGGAGAACCTCCCATTTTTTCAATCATATCCATGGATGTGGTACTGGGCATGGAGCGGATCTTTTTACCTTTCAGTACAGATGGATTGTCACACTTCACGTCTTCTTTCAGATAAAAGTTACGCGCGCCATTGGCATAGTAGCCGATTGCTATGTATCCCTCTTCTTTAGTTGAATCAAAAAGCTTCTGCACTGCTTCACTTTTTTCCATGGCATCATAATAATGCTGCTGCCCGTTGAATAGATAAGGCACTGCAAATATGGAGTATTCGTCCCGGAACTGCCCCAGGGTATTGGAACTGACTTTTGCCATATCCAAAATCCCGGCTTTTACCATCTCGATAATTTCCTTTTCTGTTCCGAGAACACCGCTTGGATAAATCTTAACCTGCATATTCTGGCTCTCATCTTCTGCAACTATGTCTGAGAACAGTGCTATGGAATCTGCAATTTCAGATCCTGCGGACTGATTGTGTGCCAGCCTGATCTCCACTTTTTCGCTGGAATTTGCACTTACTACTTTAAAAAAAGTAACTGATACAATCACAATCCCGATTAGAGCCACTGCAATTCCGAGTGTTTTCTTAATGCTTTTCATGTACTTTTTCTCCTTTTTCATCTTGAAAATATACAAATATTTCGAACTTTTTTAGCAATATTGTACAATTTCTATATATTTTATTCCATGCTATTACAGCACTTCTTATAATTGCATTATAACATAGATAGATGAGTCTTTCTTCTTTTATGTTGCAGTTCTTTGTCTTTTTTCAAACTATATTGCACCATTTTTCGATAAAATTAATCAAAACGGCATTCTTCAATAGAGCGTGTTTGGAAAATAGACAAAAAAACGATGAAAAGCCGTCAAGGACGCTAAATGCGAATTTATCCTTGACGGCTTTTCATCGTTTTTCTGCTGGCGGTGTGTTTATTTTGCCCATGGTGCACCGCTTTTCCTTGCTGAGTTACCTTAAAATTTTTTTAAAAATGCAATATCCTCTTTTGCTGACTGTGGATTCATCTCTTCTCTTAACAGATACATATCCGGTTTATGATTTCTCAGCCATTGGATGATGGTATCGTATTCGATAACGCCTTCCCCCAGTCTGGCTGGAACATACCCGCGGTTATCATCCAGACTGAAATCTTTTATATGCATGACATCTATGTACCTGCCTGTCTTATCCAGCCATTGGCTCCAGTAAATCTCCTGGTTTGTATCTTCGGGAAATTCCAACAGATTAGAAGCGTCAAAGATCAGACGCAGGTGTTCGCTATCCTGTACGTGGCTGAATACGTCCAATACCGCTTCTACATTTTCCAGGGGATGCCAGTACACCGGTTCTATTGCCAGTTTTACATCCAGCTTCTGTGCTTCTTCTACCACACGTTTTATACTGTCCATCATGAAAGGGTACCAGATTTGCTTTTCTTCCTTCATAAGATGCGGGTATGCCGTTTCCGTTCCCACCACCTTCGCTCCCACTTCTTTACTGTAAGCCAGACACATTTTCAACGTCTGGACGGCATTGGCACGAACCGCCTCATCCGGATTACCCAGATCCATATAGCATCCAAATACAGGTATTTCGATCTGATGCGCTTCAAACGCTTTACGTATTCTCTCCAGATGCTTCAGGGTTATATCACCGTATTGCTCAATTCCTTTAAATGCCTTTGGCAATGCCAGCTGTGCCGCCTGATATCCCTCTTGCTGCAGCACTTTTGCCAGTTCTTCGATTTCCATCTTCCCATAGTCATGGGCGCGAACTCCAATTTTCATAGTCTCCTCCAATCAAAAACGCATAAGTAAAATTCTAAATTCTCGTTAGTTTCATCTTAATAAACTACCACAACTAATTTTTCTTGTCAAAAGTTTTCTACCCTTTTCTGCCGGCTGCTCTTTTTTTATTCCTCAGCCAATTTCCTGCGAACCAGAAAATAATTACCATAATCAGACTGGACATACTATTGATAACAATGGAGCCGATGGATGAATTTTTTGTTCCATAAACAGCCAGGATATAGAAATTGCCTAAGGTGTTGGTAAATATATTCCCCGGTATCGCAAGCAGTACCAAAAGCGCCAGACTATGCCAGATATTGAGATGAAAAATCCGAATTGCCAGATCTTCTATCCAGACAATCACCAGCCACAAGCAAGTAATGGGTACCCCCAGTTTCCATAGCCAATTCCCTGTGTATTCCACAGCAAAATCCTTCAGGGCAAATTGAATAATCATCAGTAATGGTATAATCAGCACCGTAATACATAAGAGTGTTTTCTCCGGCTTAAATTTCTTGGATTTTATACATACATAACCGCATGCCATAGCAAATGCTACGCCTCCCGCTACAATCAGTGACCAGTTAAAGGTTCTGTCGATAGCAAAATTTACGATCATACACACCATAATGCCAATTAATCCAAGGACAGCCAGCCCTCCGGTTATATACCTGAGCTGAGTCCATCCCAGATATTTCTTAAAATTCTGAACTTCCGGTGCAGTTTCCACTGGAATTTCTTCGCGCATCTCCAGATAGATTTCTTTGCACTTTGTACATCCCTCCAGATGTTCTTCGATACTTTCATTTGTTGCCCCGCCTGTCATATGCTCGATATAATTAGGCAGCAGATCTCTTACTATTTCACAATCTAATTTTTGTCCCATTCTTTTCTTCCTTTCACTAATTTCTGTTTTCCTCTGTAAAATGTCACTCTTGCCCATGTTTCGGATTTTCCAAGAATATCTCCTATCTCCGCAAAGCTCAGTTCCCCGGTGAGCCTAAGATATATGACTTCTTTGGTCTTTTCGTCAAAATGATGCAGCTTTTTAAAAAGCTCTACCTTTTCGATATTCAGTAAATAATCATTTTCAATATTTTCATATGACGGTATCTCTTCTGTCAGTTCATCCACAGATACCTGCTGCTTTTGCCGTCTTCCAAGTTCCCTGTACCAGAGTCTTTTTGCAATCTGGCACAGCCAGACCGATACTTTACATTCCCCCCGGAATTTCTCTATACCCCTTGTAGCCTGGTAAAAAGTTTCCTGGGTCAGTTCCTCAGAAATGTCGGCACTATGGGTCAAGCAGAACAAATATTTGTATACTGCTTTCACATTATTTTCATATATCTGTTCCATATCCTGCTTATCCATCTCATTCACCTGTACCGCCCATTCAATCAGTTTGAAAGCACCGGGCAGAATCGCATCCTTTCGTATTTTTATCTCTCAAACGTATACCCCTGCATACCGCTGACGGGTCTGCGGTATGCATTAATAAGTAGTTTGAAACGCTTTTTGTCTCAAACTTTCACCTCCTGTCTATAAGTTACACGAAAACCGGATTCGTTACATATTTTTTATAAATAAATTGTATATCTCCATTTTACCCGGAATCTATGTCACCGTCCAGGCATTTTACCGTGATCCTTCAACGTCCTTTTGGCTGGCGTTGCAAATATATTATTTATCAAGTAAAATAGGCTGTGTAATTTTATTTATACTTTTGCCAATATCCATATAGAACAACATAACCCGTTGTTCGTGTGCTTTGGCAACAGAAAGGGCGGCCTATGCCGCAAAGGTAACGATAATGGAACCGGCAAACGGAAACCTTGAAATTTTTGCTGCGCTGGTCATTTTTATACTGCTCATCGGCGTTAGCTGGGAAAAATCAGCCGGCATCCTCGAAAAACGACTGACAGCAATGGTTGCCTGTCACATGGCAGTTCTGCTTTTAGATGCCGCACGATGGCTTTTATATCAGCGTACCGACTTAAATGTGCTGCTTATTTTTCTGTCTGTCGCACCGACTGTTTTAGCGTTGCTTGGAAATTCCATTTTTCTCTGCTTTACGGTGGATTTTTTATCCCAGCGTGGACCAATTCCCCGTAAAGCCACTATTCCGATGGTCTTTCTTTTTGTATTTGCCATTATCACTTGGACAATATTTATTTTGTTAAACGGGGTGCATAGTGCAGCCAATATGCAGACCAACTATGATGCCATGCAGTATAGCTGGGGCTATTGGATTGGACACTTTGGCTGGGCTGCGGCGTGTGTCATCGGTCTTGGAATCCTTTGGCACTATCGGCAAGGGCTTCACCGCAAGGAGCTGCTGTCCCTTTCCAGCTACTGTGCTTTTCCCCTTGTCGCATTAGTCCTGCGATTTTTTTGGGACGGACCGCAAATTTTTCTTTCCACGTCTCTGGCTTTGATTTGGATTTATGCGGTCGTACAGCGTGATCAGCGCCAGCGCTTGCAGGCACAGGAAAACCAGCTTACGCATACAGCCAATTGTTGAAAATGCGGTGAAACATGGTGTGACCAAGATAAAGACAGGCGGCACAATCACCATTATTACAAAAGAAAGAGAAGACTGCTATGAAATCATAGTCGATGACGATGGCTTTGGCTTTGACATTGACAATGTGCAGACAGATTCAGATACGCATATCGGCATTAAAAATGTACGTTACCGCCTGTGGTCAATTTGCCACGGAACGCTTACAATTACCAGCAAACCGGGAGTGGGCACGGTTTCCACAATAAGAATACCTAAAGGAAGAATGAGTGAAGAATTGCGGCAGATAAATGATCGATAAAGGCAGAGGTATCCGTAAGGGGGATCCTCTGCCTTTTCTATGGGCTATGTTTTTTACAAAAGAAATGTCTTGATTTTTGAACCTTATTTAACATACTGCGGGCAGTAAATATAACCTGATCTTGCCATTTGGATATATTCACGAATCATCTTTTAAATATGTCAATCATCATATTCATCATCATCGTCGTCATCATCGTAATCGTCATCCAAAAGCTCATATTTATCTTCCAGATAATTTTCTATGGTTTCTTTATAATCTTCCAACTTATCCAGCTTCCTGTCCAAAGACTTCATCTGGCGATAGGATAATTTCCCGTCATGATAAGCATCTTCAATCTGATCATCTAAACGGTCTGCCTTTCTGTCGATTGCATCCAATTCGCGCTCAAACTTTAAATATTGCTGTCTTGCGGCAGCAACATCGGCTGACACTTTTGATTTCTTTATATGATCGAATACTTTACTATACTGATTCTTATAACTTCTTATTTTCTCTTCCTGTTTTTTAACGGACATTCCTTTTGCCTTATTCTGAACCGTAATCTTGAAGTCAGCTTTTATTTTTGTATTTTTAATCTTAACTGATATGACGGCACTGCCTGTTTTCATAGCTTTAACTTTTGTATCATCATCTCTCTTTTCCAACACCTTAACCACTTTCGTGTCGCTGCTGCTCCAAATAATGTTGCGGTCTCTTACTTTTGCGCCTCTTGGAAGGATTTCACTGTCCAGATCCATGGTCTTCCCCACCTGCATAGTGTTTGCGTCCGCTTCTATCGCTATCTTCTGTGGTTTTGGTGCCGCGAAAGCATTTGCTCCCATCATAAGAAATGTGCACCCCATTAAACATATTATTTTTCCCATCTTTTTCTTCATCATAATTACTTTCCTCCATTATCAATCGTCATCATCCGGTTCTTCGTCATCGTCAGAATCATCGAAATGTTCGTCATCACGGTCATCATCCAAGTCCTGTATATCATCACGGTCTTCGTCCAAATCATCATCCCAATCCTGCGCATCATCACGGTCTTCGTCTAAATCATCATCCCAATCCTGCGCATCATCACGGTCATTGTCCAAATCATTATCCCGGTCTTCCATATCATCCATCAAGTCATCTTGGTCATCTTCATCAGTATCCCTCGGATTACTGCGTTTTTCCTGACCTGCTGCCGGCTTCTGCTGCTGCATATTCAGGGAATTCTTTGATTCTTCTCTCTCATCAATGATATCTTCCACATTTTCCAGAATTGATTCATCTGACTCATAGCCTTTCATATCTGAAATGTCAATCCCCCTAATCCGGATCAGATGGGCTAATTCCTGCATAGACATTTTTGCAGCCTCTTCCAGCTTCAGTTCCGGGTCTTTCTCACTTAATTTTAATAAAAATGCTGCCTTGCCACAGGAAATATTGTACTTATGGGCAAGCTCTGAAATTTCTTCATTGCTTGTAATCTCCTGATTATAAATAACCCCTTTAATATTTTTCTGATCCAGCACCTGCCGGATATCCCCTACAATGGATTGACAGATTTCATCTGCTTTCTTCGTGTCTTTATTTTCCACCGATACCAGTATGGAATTGTTTACCTCGGTAATATAGCCTTTTCTTACCATGGAACCAATGAGTGCATTTACAGCTGTATTCAGTTCTACATTATGCAGATTCATATCTGCCAGAATAATTTCACCATCTGTATTGAGGGCCTTTACCTCCACAACCTGATTCTTTCGGTTTGTCTGAATCTCTACACTGGGATTGACATCAATGTCAATGGTGGTGTCGATCTGGTTATTCCAAAAAATACGCATTCCCAATATCAGTACCAGACAGGCAGCTAATGCTGCTGCTCCCCGAAAAGCCCTCTGTAAATATTTCCAGGATTTTGGTTCTTCTATGAGCCAGTCTTCCTTTTGCAGCTTTTCATTTTCAGATGCTGCCACTTTGTTGTAAACATCAGGAGTAATGTCTTCTATTGCCTGTTTCAATCCTTGCCCGATCTTTTGCATTTTTAAGACATCCTCCCTTCTATATAATTTCGTAGTTTCTTCATTCCGCGGTTATATTTTGACAGTACTGTAGAAAGGGGGAGCTTGACTAACGCTGCAATTTCCCGGTGTTTCATCCCGGTATTGGCATGCAGAATAATAATCTGCCGTTCCTCATCCCCTAATATGGAAAATGCTGCTTCCAGCAACAGTTTATTTTCCTTATCTTCTACTGCTGAAAAATCCAGCATATTCTCTAGCTCTTCATAAGGTGATGTCTGAGTATTTTTATCTTTTCGAATCTTCATGTAAGACAGATTTCTTGCAATGGTAAATATCCAGGCAAGGGGCTTTCCCTGGGGTTTGTACAGATGTGCCCCTGTTTTGATTTTAATATATGTCTCCTGCAGAATATCCTCTGCATCATACTGATTCTTTAGTATCGATAAAATAAATCCATAGACTGCCTGGTAAGTCTGGTGGTACACCGTTTCCAGTGCCTGCATATCACCCTCTGCAATCTGAATGAATAACTCTTCTTTCACAATCTGACCCAGCCGTTGATTTTCATTTTGCTCTTCCGGAATTAAACAAAATAGAATCATTCGTAATCCACCTGTATAAGATTGTCTCTTTCCCTTTCTAATTAGTTAATGCTTGATCTAGACGTTTTATTGCATCGAATAAAAAATTTTTGAAATATTTTCCAAAAAATGATTGTTATGGTTATTTTACCATATCAGACCTTCGGCAACAATTAACATTATTCCAACACGTGAACGCATTGCGCAGAAAATATCCTCTCAGCCCCCCGTCATTATTTCCATAAAAAAAGGACCTTTACCCAACGTCCTTTTGATCAGACATTGGGCATAAGCCCTTTTTATTTTACTCCCAAGTCAAATGGACGCGCTAGCGTGTCCGTTTGGCTCGTTGATCTAGAGGGAAAGTGGATTCTTTCCACAGTTATATCCTGAAATTTATTTACCCTGCCCGTAATAAGCACCTTCCCCATGTTTCCGGTAATAATGTTTATCCTGCAGTTCCTGCGGTGCAGGCTCTACCTGTGCGTTGATGCGTTCGCAGCGGGCAGCCATTTTAGCCACCTCTTCTAATACCACGGCATTATGTACGGCTTCATGACCGTCTTTTCCCCAGGTAAACGGACCATGGTTTTTGCACAGAACAGCCGGCATTGCCTTGTAATCATTTTCCTTGAAGTAGTCCGCGATCAGAAGACCTGTATTTTTTTCATAAGCATCTTCGATCTCATCTTGATTCAGGCATCTTAAGCATGGTACCTCTCCGTAAAAGTAGTCCGCATGTGTCGTACCATAGCACGGAATGCTTCTACCCGACTGTGCCCAACTGGTTGCCCAGGAAGAATGAGTATGTACGATTCCTCCGATTTCCGGAAATGCCTTATATAATTCTACATGGGTAGGCGTATCGGAAGAAGGATTGTACTTTCCTTCCACCTTATTTCCCTCAAGGTCCATGACTACCATGTCTTCCGGTTTTAATTCATCATAGGGAACTCCGCTTGGCTTAATTACAAATAATCCTTTTTCTCTGTCTATTCCGCTTACATTTCCCCAGGTAAAGGTAACTAACCCGTATTTTGGCAGTTCCATATTTGCAAGGTAGATCTCTTTTTTCAATTCAGTTAACATATTAATTCTCCTTACGTGCTTCCGCTTTTATGGTCTTCAGGCGCTTCATCACATCATTTGCCCCCCGTCCAAAGTAATCGTGTAACGTCTTGAACTCTGCGTAAAGTTTCTTATATGCCTCTACATTTTCCGGAATTGGCTTATAGGTCTTCTCTTCCACTTTTCCCATTACCTTTGCAGCGTCAAAGATAGAATCATATCCGCCGTTTGCAGAACCTGCTGCCACCGCACCGAACATAGCTGCTCCAAGTGCTGGGGACTGGTCGGATGCGCCGATAAAGATTTCTTTTCCGGTTACATCTGCATAGATCTGCATCATCATGGGGTTTTTCTTGGAAATACCGCCGCATGCATACAGTTCATCTACCGGGACGCCGGACTCTTCAAAGGTTGTAATAATCATATTTTTTCCATAAGCAGTTGCTTCGATTAATGCACGATACATTTCTTCCGGTTTTGTTGTCAGGGTCATTCCCATCATTAAGCCGGTCAGATCCACATCTACGAGGCAGGAACGGTTTCCATTCCACCAGTCAAGTGCAAGGAGCCCGCTTTCACCGATTTTTAATTTGCTGGCTTTTTCCGTGAGCAGCTGATGGATTCCCATCCCCTTTGCTTCCGCTTCATCGTAATAAGCTTTCGGCACACAGTTTTTCACAAACCATTCAAAGTGATCGCCCACACAGGACTGTCCCGCTTCATAGCCATAGAATCCCGGCAGAACACCGTCTTCTACTACTCCGCACATTCCAGGAACCACTTTTTCCACTTCACTAACCATAATATCACAGGTAGAAGTACCAATGATCATCAGCATTTTATTTGGCTCCGTGATGCCAACTGCGGGTACTGCAACATGTGCATCTACATTGCCCACTGCAACTGCCGTTCCGGCTTTTAACCCAACCTTGCCTGCCATTTCTTCCGTTAATTCTCCGGCTTTTGCACCCTGAGGATAAATATCTGTACTGAGTTTATCTTCCACCAGATTCTCAATTCTTGGATCCAGTGCTTTATAAAATTCCTTATCCGGATAACCTTTTTGTTTATGCCACAGCGCTTTATATCCTGCTGTACAGCTGTTTCTTGCTTCTTTTCCGGTTAACTGCATGGTTACCCAGTCAGCTGCCTCCATAATTCTGGCTGCTTTATCATAGATATATGGAGCTTCATCCAGAATCTGCATCACCTTTGGTACTAACCATTCAGAAGAAATCTTACCGCCGTATCTTGCAAGGAAATCTTCTCCTCTTTCTTCTGCAATCTGGTTTAATTTATTAGCCTGACCCTGTGCCGCATGATGTTTCCATAACTTCAGCCATGCATGAGGTTCTTTTTTCAGATCTTCATGGAAACAAAGAGGTGTACCATTTTCATCAACAGGCAGAATGGTACATGCCGTAAAGTCAATAGACATACCGATCACATCAGCCGGATTTACTCCGGATTCTTTCAAAACAGAGGGGATGGTAATTTCCAGTACTTCCAGATAATCAGCCGGATGCTGCAGTGCCCAGTCAGGACCAAGTTTTGTTCCGTCGGGAAGAAATTCATCCATAACACCATGGGTATATTCTTTTACAGCCTGTGCCAGAATTTCCCCATTTGTGACGTCAACCAATACTGCACGTCCTGATTGTGTTCCATAATCCACACCAATTGAATATTTTTTCTCCATTGTCCACATTTCTCCTTTAACTTTATCATTATTATACACATCGCATATTACAGGCCTGCCTATAATACCGCCATGATTTTCGTTTAACCCCGAGCGTGTTTAAAAATTGCTTTCCGCTCTATCTGTAAAAAACCTCTCCTAAACGTAAATCGCTTCTGAAGTTTCGGATTTTCGTATCCTTGTCAATATAAACTGCCTCAATACCCATTGCTGCTGCCCAGTCGCCCATCTGCTCTGCATCCAGGTCATAGGAAAATGCTGTATGATGTGCTCCGCCTGCATAGATCCATGCTTCTGCCCCGGTTGCCAGATTTGGTTCCGGTGTCCAGAATGCAGTTGCTACCGGAAGTTTCGGCATTGGTTTTTCTACTTTCTTGCAGTTTACATCATTGATAATGAGGCGGAAACGGTTCCCCAGATCTACCAGTGAAGTTGCCACTCCTTTTCCTTCCTTAGAAGTAAATACAAGACGTGCAGGATCTTCTCTGTCACCCATGGACAGCGGATTCACTTTTATACCGATCGGACCCTCTGCAATTGTGGGGCAAACTTCCAGCATATGTGCCTGTAAGATTCCTTCTTTGCCAGGTACCAGATTGTAGGTATAATCCTCCAAGAAAGAAGTACCCTTCGCATCTTTCACACCATCTGCCATAATCTTCATAAGACGTACCATTGCAGCTGTTTTCCAATCACCTTCCCCACCGAATCCGTAGCCTTTTTCCATCAGTCTCTGGATTGCAAGTCCCGGAAGCTGCTGTAATGAGCCCAGATCACCAAAGTGCGTTACGATTGCCTGATAGTTTTTCTCCTCCAGGAAACGTTCAAATCCGATTTCAATACCTGCCTGAACAGCAACGTGTCTGCGGAATTCCAAGGGGTCTCTGCCCTCTAAAATCATTTCATATTTATCATAATACTCTTCTACTAATACGTCAATGTCACCAGCACTTACATTCTGGACATATTCTGCGATTTCATTGACCGGATAAGCATCAATTTCCCAGCCAAACTTGATCTGTGCTTCTACTTTATCGCCTTCGGTTACTGCTACATTTCTCATGTTGTCGGCTACACGGCATACGCGGATATGGCTGCTTTCCATGATACCAACAGCCGTTCTCATCCACTGTGCAATTCTTTTTTGTACCGCTTCGTCATCCCAATATCCTACCACTACTTTTCGTTCAATTCCCATGCGTGTTACGATGTGGCCGTATTCCCGGTCTCCATGTGCAGACTGATTTTCATTCATAAAGTCCATATCAATTGTATCATAAGGGATTTCCTGATTAAACTGTGTATGTAAATGAAGCAGCGGTTTCCTGTATTCCTGCAATCCTAAGATCCAGGATTTTGCAGGTGAAAAAGTATGCATCCAGGTAATTACACCTGCACACTCTTCATCCGCATTCGCTTCGTTGAACGTTTTACGGATTAACTCATTTGTAATCAGCGTTGGTTTCCACACTACTTCAAAGGGAAGCAGACCAGATGCATTTAATTTTTCCACGATAATTTTAGAATGCTCTGCTACCTTTCTCAGACATTCATCGCCATACAGATCTTGTGATCCTGTAGCAAACCAAAACTTGTAATTTTTTGCTGCTTTCATTTTAATAATCCTCCTTAAGTTTAATATATATTTTTTTGTTCTGTTGACTCTCTGATAATTAATTCCGGTTTAATCAGCCGCTCCACCCGGCTTTCCTCAGGGGGAACTTTGCGAATCTGCTCTAACAGCAGTTCGGCTGCCATCTCACCCAATTTTTCCTGTGGATGTGCGATGGTTGTAAGCGGTACCAGACCATTCTCCGATATAATCGAATTATCATATCCCGTAACAGATACATCCTCTGGAACTTGTACGTTCCTTTTTTGCAGGGTTTTAATAACTTCCAGTGCAATCTGATCATTATAGGAAACTACCGCATCCAGGGGAATCTTCTGCGAAATCATACGCTCCACCATCAGTATCGGCTTACTTTTCCGGTCTTCGGTATGAAACCAGATTACCATATCCGGGTCATAGGGTATCCCCGCCTCATTGAGAGCCTTAACATACCCCTTATGCCGTTCTTTACCCTGGCTGTCATCTGCCTTAAATACCCCAGCGATATGTACATGTCCCGTATCCAGCAGATACTTTGTCAATAAATACCCTCCCAAGCAGTCATCCATCAGGATATGGGGTCTTTCTTCCATCTGGGGATACAGCCCCTGGATAAACACATATGGGATCTCATACTCATCCAGCATTCCATACAAGTTCATGTGCCTGCACAGAATCTGGCTTTTACTGGGTTCAATAATTAATCCGTCAATATCCTTTGTCAGGATATCTTCCAGTACTTTTGCCTCATTTCCCCGGCTGTTTCCCGTATTCTTCAACATAATGCTGTAGCCGTTTGCCGTCAGCACCTTGTCTATACCCTGGATCAACCTTGGAAATATATAATCCGAAATATAGGTGGTAATCACCGCAATATTCCTGGACTTCTTCTGATGTCCCATACGTTCCGAGCAAAAAGTTCCACGACCATGCTGCGCTGTCACATACCCCTCATTCGTTAAAATGGAGAGCGCCTTACGCACCGTATGCCTGCTGACTTGAAAGGTTTCTGACAGTTCATTTTCTGACATCAGCTTCTCTCCGGGTTTAATCCTTCCGGATAAAATATCATTCTTCAGCTGTTCCATTAACGAAAAATATTTTGTTTTTCCATTCTCACCTGTCATAGGCACCTCCTTGCATTTATTATATAACTTGTATGCTCATACCTACAAGTTGTTGTTTTCACAAAAATCAAAAAAATAGTACCGGCTTTTAATCTACCGGCACTTCCCACGCCTCATCTGCAAGCGCCCGAAAACACATTTCCACCTGTTCTCTGTTATTTTTCTCTTCTGCAAGCTCTGGCAGCTCATCCAGTCCAAAGTATCCGCTTTCGACCGTTTCTATATTTTCCCGGAAAGCACCGCCCACAGCCTCGCACAGCATAAAGAACTTGCAGATTCCATATGCATACACCGGCTGGTTATGC
>NZ_JAWYAJ010000438.1:0-6277 GCF_034124845.1 Robinsoniella sp. | reverse complement strand
CAGGTTTCTGTCCTGGACTGCAATGAGTTTCACTACCTGAACATCCAGACCCGCCTCTTCTTTTACCTCTTTTATGGTATTGGATTTCACAGACTGGTTTACATCCACCCATCCTCCGGGCAGTGACCATGTGCCATTTTTCTCCTTTACCAGAAGTATCTTCCCTTCCTTAAATATGGCAGCTCTGGTATCCAGCTTCGGCGTCTGAAATCCCGTTTCATTACAGAATAAATCTCTCACTTTTTCCATGGAAAAGCCACTTTTTAGGCTCAACATTTCAGCTGCAATTTCCCTGATCCTTTCAAACCGTTCCAAATCAAAGTGATCCTTTGAATACGTCAGGCCTGCCTGAGCGATGAATTGTAATTCTACTGCAAAGTCCAGCCATGTTGTATCTGTCCTTACTTCCCCATCTTTCTGACCCATATAATCCTCCGGTTATGTAAATTAATATCTTTTATTCAAACAATTCCCTTGTTTTCTCTGCTATTCTGGTTCCAAACACTTCAAATACTGCCTTGTTTTCTTCAAAATTGTCTTTTAATGCCACTGCCCCTAAATGGATAAATGGCTGTCCCTGTGAGGAACCGCCGGAATACAACAGCATACCGTCTACCATAAGGTGCATCAATATCGTAGAGATAGCAATATCCGCCCCTCCCTGGGGGATAATCAGCAGTCGCAAATGCTGCCCCGATTTTCCCTTTCAGATAGGTATTGCTTGTCTCATCCAGCCACTTCTTAATCTGCCAGCACGGATTTGCATGATAAGTCGGCGTTCCCACGACAACTGCCCTGCTCTCCCGGACAAATTTCATGTCTACATGATCAATATCAAAAACCCCTGTTTCTACCTGGGATACTTTTTTCATGCCCTTTGCAATCATCTCCGCCATTTCCTTCGTCCTGCCCGTCTTACTGTAATAAATAACAGACATTTTCACTTTAATCTCCTCCTTTATCGAACGGTCCGCAAGTATATTTTTGGGTATCGTTTTCGGTTATAGCTTATTCTATAACGGATTCTTACTCATTGCAATTAAATAATGTATAAAGGGGCGTTATAGAAATTGCTGTCTGAAGAAAGGCATGTTTCAAGTCCGTTCATCTATCAGAAAATTTGAATTAAAAAAATTCAAATTTCAATATTGACATCTGTTAACATATATGGTATTATCCACATATTAACACTTGTAAACATATAGAGTAATTTCCACATATTAACACTCGTAAATATATGTAGAAATATTAATACCTATAAAAACATACATAATATTATCCACATATTAGCACTTACAAACATTTATATTGGAATTGGTAACTTTACGTAAAGGAGAAATAACCATGAAAGAAAAACCATACCATCATGGCAATCTACAGATTGAATTAATAGAGGGCGGGCTGTCACTTATACATGAACATGGGCGTGAAAGTTTTTCGTTAAGAAAATTGGCAAAAAGGTTAGGCGTTTCCCCCACTGCTTGCTATAACCACTACGCTGCCGCCGAAGATTTGCTGGTTGAGATGAAGAAATATGTTACAAAGAAATTTTGTGATGCCCTAACAGAAAGCATCCATGAGCATGAACTGATGTATGCATCAATCAGCATGGGCAAAGCCTATGTAAACTTTTTTGCTAAAAACCCACATTACTTTTCTTTCATCTATGACAATGAAGATTATCGAATTGACTTAACGGATCATTCTTTTGATGGTGATTTTGAACCTTTCCATATTTTTAAGGAAGTTGCTTTAAAGAGTATGGAATGCAATAACATAGACAAAGAAAATTATCGTGATAATCTCATCATCATGTGGGCAACCGTTCATGGATTGGCAGCTATGGCGAATATGAAGGGCTTTCATTGCGAAAGCGATTGGGAATCGCTTACCGAGAAACTCCTGCTTTCAAAAATTAATTTGCTTTAATTAAAATAAATTCAACGAGAAAGGAAAAATGAGATGACTATTTTGGAGGCTATGCAGGCACGTCACGCAGTAAGAAGTTACAAAGATAAAAAAATAGAAGAAAGTGTTATTAAGGAATTACAGGAGGAAATCAATAGGTGTAACCAAGAAGGGAACTTATCCATCCAGTTGATTTGTAATGATAGGAATGTATTTAAAGGTTTAATAGCAAATTGTGTTGGCTTTCGCGGAGTTTCAAATTATATCGCACTTGTGGGCGAATCCAATGAAAACTTAGAAGAAAAGGCTGGGTATTATGGACAGCGCATTGCGCTAAAGGCGCAGCAACTGGGGCTAAATACCTGCTGGGCAGCATCTACCTATAAGAACCAAAAATGTAAGGCAATCATTGGAAAGAATGAAAAGCTGGTATGTGTAATGGCAATTGGATACGGAGCAACGCAAGGTGTTCCACATAAATCAAAAACGATAGCACAGTTATGCAGAGCAGAAAATGATATGCCGGATTGGTTCCGCAATGGCATGAAAGCTGCAGCACTTGCCCCAACAGCTCAGAATAAACAGGACTTTTTAATAGTGTTAAACCAAGAAAAAGTTCAGTTTGAAGTAAAAGAAAGCAAGTATAGTAAAATCGATTTGGGAATAATCAGATACCATTTTGAAACTGGGGCAGATCTATCCCTATAGCATGACACCATCTAACATTTCAACAGGTTATCACCACTTTTTTTCATTGCAAATCTCCCAATCTTCACTATAATATACTATGGCATAAATCATGAACTTCCAAAAGGAGATTGAAAAATAATGGATAACAAAAAGAAAAGAATAGGCATGACCATCGCCGGAGTCATACTGGTAGGCTTCAGCATTGGATTATTTAAAATGGCTGTATGGGGGACAGATCCCTTTACCGTATTCTGCAACGGTTTGGCAAACTTATTTCATTCCACCTACGGTATGGTATTTCCTATTGTCAGTGTCGTGCTTTTTACTATAATCTGGTTGCTGAACCGTCATCTGTTCGGGTTTGCAACCATCTTCACCATGTTTGGAATGGGCATTGTAGTTGACTTTTTCACAAGTCAGCTGGAGCATTTATTTCAGAACCCGGGAATTCCCGGACGCATGATATTTCTGACGGGTGGTATCCTGATCATGTGCTTTGCTTCCTCCCTCTATTTTACGGCTGATATGGGGGTTTCTACATATGATTCTATTGCTCTGACACTTTGTGAAAAGACCAGGTTCCCCTTTAAAATTTGCCGGATCACAACCGATCTGATCTGTGTTCTAATCGGCTTTGCATTAGGCGCTCCCATCGGTATTGGCACACTGGTGACCGCATTTTTTATGGGGCCGCTCATTCAATACTTTAACCGGAAATTTTCGGAACCATTTCTGTATGGACATCCCCTGGGCATAGCGGAGCGTCTGAAGCTCCGGTAACAAATAAGAAGAGGAAGGTTTTACACCCGCCTCTTCTTTTCTTATTCCCATGCTGACAAAGCCGTTATTCTGTTTCGTCCTCTGCAGCTTCCTGTGCTGCCTTTTCAAGCTCTTCCTCAGACACCTGACTGGTTTCATCCCAGTCTACTTCATCCATAATTGCTTTTGCCTGATCAAAGTACGTTTTTCCCACCATAATGTCCGTTCCATAAATAGAGGAACCGGCATAAATTCTGAGATACCCGCCTACCCCTCTGTCTTGAACAAGATATGGAATATGATGATCTTCCAGTAATCCTTCAATAAGACCTAATTCATAGTTATTACTTGCAGTACGAAGTAAAACGAGATCACTGTCCTGCTTATTATCTGAATCTTTCTTCCCAAACATATAGATCCCTCCCTTTCATTAGACAAATTCCATGCCTGACTCCTTATTAATTGTTACAGTTATTATAACATTTCTGATAATAGAATACAATCAAACTTTCCATGTGAAATACGGGATATGCATCTGGTACATCATTCGTTCTTTTCCTGTAATTGGAATAACTTCTTATCATTTGCAATTATTTCCTCTGTAACCAGCTACAAACTATTGCGATATTATTACAAAAGTGTTACAATTCTTTTGTACTTAGCTAATACAAATAAAGGCAAAGGAGGATAATAATCATGTGTTTTACAAATTGCGAAGACTTATTAGCCTTTATCCGTAGTTGTTTCGGATGTTAATATCATGGCTCTGACATTTTTGTCAGAGCCATTTTTGTTTGAATATTATTTTGGACTTCCTATGGGGATTTCTAAACCTTTTACGTATTTTCTTTCCATTAAATGCCTCGCTTTACGATTCTCTACGGTATCAAATATTATTGAAAAATCGTAATCTTCCGGATACATATCTTCTGCTTTCGTCTTGATCTGCAATCGTTTATGATTGACCAGCATTTTTTCTTTCTGAATCTGCACCCCTACATTACCCATTTCATCTGCCGGCTGATATACGATACCAATCTTTTTCTGAGGATATACCATTACACTGTCTCCCATGCGAAAACGTTCCGAACGTTTCTGCATCTGGCTATTTTCCATATCTGTTGAAGCTGATTTTTTTACGGCTGCCCTTATAATCTGCCCAGAACCTTTACACCTGTTCTTTTCCTCGTTTATTTTCTGATGTATATCCCCGGGTATTCCCTGTTTTTTCCCCCGGGTCATATCCTGTGATTTTTCCTGCATCTCATCTCCATCATTCCCAAATAACCGCTCATCTAAATCTCTTTTCTGCCGGCTTGATTCGTCTTCACGGTTATCCTGACAAATGGAATTTCCTTTGTACGTTGCCTCGTAAGCTCTCTTCAGCATATTGGCTGGCATTCCCAGGCGCTTTGCAATGTAGAATGCACAGCTTTCCCCGGCTTCCCCTATTTCCAGGCGGTACAGGGGCTTCAAGCTTTCCTTATGAAACGCCATTCTGGCATTTTGTATGCCCTCTGTCTTTTCTGCATATTCCTTCACTTCAGGATAATGGGTTGTTGCTATAAAACTGCAATTGCTGTTTTTCAGCTCTTCCAAAATGGAGATTGCAATTCCCATTCCTTCAGCAGGGTCGGTTCCTGAACCTACCTCATCCATCAATACCAGCGATTCCTGATTTACCAGCGCCAATATATCGATGACATTTTTAATATGTGCCGAGAACGTGGAGAGATTTTCCAGTATGCTCTGGTTATCGCCAATATCACACAACACCTGGGTATTCATAGACAGGTCTGCTTCCTCACAGGGAATATGCAGTCCGCATTGTGCCATTATTGAGAACAGCCCCACCGTCTTTAAAGCTACCGTCTTTCCTCCCGTATTGGGTCCGGTTATGATAATACCACGGTGATGCTCTCCCAGTTCCAGATTCAGCGGCACACAGTTTTCCCTTCCAATCAGCGGATGCCTGCCATTTACAATCCGTATTCTTCTGCAAGTATTTATCTTTGGCTCTACCCCCTGCATGGATGCGCTTAATTTTGCCTTGGCAAATATATAATCCAGTTCTTCTATATACTCCAGATTCAAAAGTATCTCTGCCCTGTATTCTCCTACGCTGGAAGACAGGGTGTAGAGTATTCTGCGTTCTTCATTGCTCAGGGCTATATCCAGTTCGCCCAGTTCCGCCTTCAGTTTTGATACACTGGACGGCTCAATAAAATAAGTTGCACCGGATGATGAGACATCGATTACACTGCCGCTGATCTGCAGCTTATGCTCTCTTTTTACAGGCAGGGTATAGTGTCCGTTTCGATTGGATATAAAGCTTTCCGAAAAGCATTCTTTTTTGCTTTTCAGCATATTGTCCAGCTTCATCCGGATATTATTCAGAATGCGGTCTTTCTTCTTTCTGATTTCCCTCAGTTCTTTCGATGCGTAATCATCAATCTGCCCGCTTCGGATACAGCGTTCTATCTCTTCTTTTAATATTTCCAGATCCGCCATCCCGCGTCCGTAATCTGAAATCTTAAGTCCCATTTCATCGCTCTTTTTCAGATAGCGGGTTAAACGCATCCCCAACACGGCAAAGCGGCTGACCTGTTCCAGTTCTTCTATACTCAGCATTTCCCCTTTATATGCACCCTCTGCAATCTTATCCATCTGATCGGTAGTGGACAGCGGCGGGGTTCCATCCCTGTCTAACAGAATTCTGGCTTCTGTTGTTTCCTGCTGGCGTTTCCACAGTTCCGCTTCATCCATAAGCGGTGTCATTTCGTCAAATTTTTCTTTCGCCTTTTGTGTTACGGTATATTCTTTTAGTCGATCTATCATTTTGTCAAATTCTAGCATTTCGATATATTTATTCATATTTCTCAACATTCCTTTCGCTTCGCTCAAGGCACAAACAAATAAT
>NZ_JAWYAJ010000437.1:0-2043 GCF_034124845.1 Robinsoniella sp. | reverse complement strand
CTTCCTGTATTTTTTCAATCAGGGAATTGAGCGCCTGAATGATCTGGGTCTCATCGCTGGGCTTTAAGATATAATGCTGAACGCCGTATTCCATGGCTGCTTTTGCATACTCAAATTCTCCGTAACCGGATAACAATATAAACTTGACGGGGAGCTGGTGGTAATTCGCTTCTTTCACTAACTGGATACCGTCCATAACAGGCATTTTGATATCTGTAATAACAATGTCGGCAGGATAGCTGCACAGATAGTCAAATGCCTGCTTTCCATTTTCGAAAACGGCTGTAAGTTCACAGCCTGCGCTATGCCAATCAATTATTTTTGAAATTCCGGTTCGAATGATTTCTTCATCATCAACAAGTACCACTTTTATCATGAGCGGTTTCCTCCGAATTATGTATAATTTGAATTAGTTATTTGTATTAGTTATTTGAATTAGTTACTTGCTTCATATATTTGCTTCAGTTATTTGTATCAGATATTTGTTTAGTTATTTGTATTAGTTATCTGTATCAGTTATTTGCTTCAGAGAAAGGATGATCCAAGGGAATGAGGAATCCAACGGCTGTTTCTGTATTTCGGGTACTTTGAATGATGAGATGATAGTCTGCACCATAAAATAATTTAATCCGTTCGTTTACATTTTTGAGTCCCACCCCATTTCCGTTTGTTACGGCAGTTCCATTGAGAATTAGTGGAATCTGTGTCTCCGGGATTCCCGGTCCGCTATCCTTTACCTGTATCTGCAGTTGTTCTCCTGACTGCTGAATGACCAGGGTAATGGTACAGGGATGATCAGATGGTTCCAGTCCGTACTTGATGGAATTCTCGATAATGGGCTGAATCATGAGTTTCGGCATCTCTACGGAGAGTAAAGTTTCATCAATTATCGTTTCATAGATTAAGCGTTTGCCAAATCGGATCTGCTGAATCGCGATATAATGATTTATTAATGTAAGTTCATCCTGGATGGTATGAAAGTTCTGCTTCTGGGTCATGGCGCTGCGCATAAGAACAGCCAGGGATTGGACGATAGTTGAGATCTGGGGCTGTCCATTCACCTTAGCGATCCAGTTAACGCAATCCAGGGCATTATATAGAAAGTGAGGATCGATCTGTGCCTGGAGAGCCTGCAGCTGTGCTTCCTTGGTGAGAAGCTGGGTCTTATAATTGTCATTAATCAGGGTATCTATCTGTTTGGTGGTATTGATAAAATTATGGCAGATTGCACCGATTTCATCTTCTCCTACCGATTCCAGCAGATACTCTTCCCGAATCTGGAAATTACCGTGGGCAAGTGAATGCATTTCTTCATTCATGCGGGATAGTGGTATTGTAATCATTCTGGAAATCCGGATACAGCTGATTAGAACAAGTAAAAAAACAATTACCAGGATTATAATTGCTGCCTGGACCGCTGTATCTATGCCCTGCATAACCTGTGATTGTGAAATCAACAGATAATAATTCCAGTTTGTAATGGGGGACTGGCGCTGGGAAACAATATAGGATTTTCCCTGTAGTTTTTGGATGGAATCATCGGACAGGGAAGCAATCAGGGCAGGATCGAGTTCATGAGAAGGCTGGTAAAGCAAGGTATCGCCGTCTTTTATATAGATAAAACTCTTATAATAATTTTCATTAAAGGAAGTATTGTCTGTAAGCTTATCCATATCAATCCAGATAATAATAGCCCCCAGGGTATCAAAATTATCTTTTCGGCTTGTGGAACGTATCAGTCTGGCACAGCCGATCAGATTATCCTTTGTGCGGTTTTGCAGCCAGACAGCCCCGCCGCTATCATTGGATACTTCTTTTGGCAGATCCTCCATGGAGGAGAAAGAGTGCCCAAAAGGTGAGGAGGCAGAACTGTATACGGCATTTTTTATAGAAAATACTTCAATCTTTTCTATTGATTTTGAATAGGTACAACTGTTAAACAGATAGTCCCTGATGTGTTCTTCACAGCTGAGCCTTGTAAAAGGATCATTAGAAACTGAATGAATAATTTTCAGATTTTTCTGTACATCGGGAGAGGTCATG
>NZ_JAWYAJ010000436.1:0-1962 GCF_034124845.1 Robinsoniella sp. | reverse complement strand
CGGGAGTTTGACAGTTGGACTAACTAAAAATCTATCGCAGGTCGCATAAAACCTGCTTTTTTTGTGTCAACTTTTTTGAATTATAGTATGTTATTTTCTGTTATTATGTGATATAATGAGGTGTAAGGAGGGATGCATATGAATCTTCATATCTCGAAATCAAAAAATTCCGAATCATTTTATGTTGCAAAATCCTATGTCAAGGCTAATGGCAGCACCACGTCTGCTATTGTTCGCAAACTTGGCACTTTAGACAAACTGCTCCTGGAGCATGGCCCTACCAGAGACGATGTGATTGCATGGGCTAAAAATGAAGTGAAAATGGAAACTGAAAAATTTAAGGAAGAACGGCAGACCAAAACGGTCCAAATCACTTTTCATGCTGACAGACAGATGGATTATGACCAGCAGAAGTTTTTTCGAGGTGGCTACCTTTTTCTCCAGTCCATTTATTACAGTCTCCAGCTAAACAAAATCTGCCGGAAACTGAAAAATAAATACAAGTTTCAGTATGATATAAATGCGGTTCTCTCTGACTTGGTTTATGCCAGAGTCCTTGAACCAGCCAGCAAACGGTCTTCTTTAAAAATTGCATCCGAGTTCCTGGAGAGACCGTCTTATGAGCTCCACGATATTTACCGTGCACTGGATGTTCTTGGTCATGAATGTGACCTGATTCAGTCAGAAGTTTATAAGAACAGCAACTTTATGATTAACAGAAACGATAAGGTACTTTACTACGATTGTTCCAACTATTATTTCGAAATTGAACAGGAAGACGGCGATAAGAAATACGGCAAAAGTAAAGAACACAGACCAAATCCAATTATTCAGATGGGCCTGTTCATGGATGGCGATGGCATTCCGCTTGCTTTCTCTACATTTCCTGGAAATGCAAATGAACAGACATCCTTAAAACCCCTGGAAAAGAAGGTTCTTGATGAATTTGGCTGTCAGAAATTTATTTACTGCAGTGATGCCGGTCTCGCTTCCGAAGAAATCAGATCCTTTAATCACATGGGCCAACGGGCCTTTATTGTTACACAATCCATCAAAAAGCTTCCGGCGGAAGAGAAAGCATGGGCATTGGATCTAAAAGGGTTTAAAAGAGTTTCGGATGATATGCCGGTTGATATTTCAGAAATTCCAGAAGATGATACAAGCCTTTATTACAAAGATGAACCCTATACCACAAAAAAACTTCATCAGCGCCTGATTATCACTTACTCTCCGAAGTATGCCTTATACCAAAAAACAATTCGTAACAAACAGGTGGAGCGAGCCGAAAAGATGGTCGGCACAGGAAAGCCAAAAAAGAACCGGAAGAATCCTAACGATCCGGCCCGCTTTATCGGAACCGTTGCGACAACAAAAGACGGGAAAACTGCGGACATACATAGTTATCTTGATAAAGATAAAATAGAATCCGAAGCCCAGTATGACGGCTTATATGCGGTATGTACCGATCTGCTTGATGACGATGTTTGTGACATTCTGAAAGTAAGTGAGGGCAGATGGCAGATAGAAGAATGTTTTAGAATCATGAAAACAGATTTTTCAGCCAGACCGGTTTATCTGCAAGACGAAAACAGAATAAAAGCGCACTTTCTCATCTGTTTTCTGGCCCTTCTCTTTTATCGCTTACTTGAGAGGAAAATGGATAATAAGTACACTTGCGAAACAATTTTAGAAACATTAAAAGCAATGAACTTTGCAGAAATCCAAGAACAGGGATTTATGCCCCTGTACAAGCGTGAAAAAATCACGGATGACCTTCATAATGTCTGTAATTTCCGCACGGATTATCAATTCATCACAAAAAGCCAGATGAAAACTATCCAGAAAAAAAGCAAGGGCAGAGAATAAATTACTAAAGTCTGTGACACGTAGTAAAACCGCTGCATCCCTCATAAAACAAGGGGATACAGCGGTTCTTTACGTATTCAACTGTCAAAGACAGGA
>NZ_JAWYAJ010000435.1:0-10002 GCF_034124845.1 Robinsoniella sp. | reverse complement strand
GATTACGGCCAGGCAGTATTTATGCGTGAAGGTGTCCAGGCGAAAGTATTATCCATCGATTCCAACGGTAATGCACAGCTGGAAGTAACTTTACCACCTATGAGTTTTACTTATTATAGTATCTATGATTCCACAGAAGCACCGGAAGTTTCCCTGGAAGTTGGTAAGGTGACCGGGCTGGCAGCAAAGGATGCAACAGAAAATTCTGTGGTACTGAACTGGGACAAAGACGTTACCTTTAAGATGACGGAAAACGGAACAGTGATTGATAAACCGGCAGTTACCGTAGACAGCTATATGGTTTACCGGGATGGTAAACTGATTGCCCAGACCATGGAGAATACCTATCAGGATACTTCCCTGGAAGAGCAGAAGAACTATGTCTACACCGTAAAAGCAGTAGCAAAAGGAGTGGAAGGAAGCTTAAGCGATCCTGTAACCGTAAATACATTAACCGATGAAAATGCACCGGTGGTTACAAAAGCAGAGGCAAAAAGTGATACTTCCATAGAAATCCTGTTTAGCGAAAAAGTGGATGCCGAAACGGCAGGCAATCTTGAAAATTACAGCATTTCCGGTGGCATCCAGATTAAAAATGTCAAGGTGGAAGATGCAAAAGTCACTCTGACCACGGACGCACTTTCCAGGCTGCAGCCGTATACCCTCAAAGTAGAGAATGTATGCGATGCATCCGGGGCAAAGAATCCTATGGAAGTTCATGAACAGAAACTGATCTATGGATACATTGCCAAGTTTGGATTTGAAAAAGCGGTTGAAGGGCTGATCACGGATGCGTTTGGCAATTATACCGGAAAAGCCAATTATATGGAAACTTTGGACCAGACTTACGGATCTTCAGCCAGATTAAAGGAGGAAAAAACTTCTTACGGCAATCTGGGAAGCGGACTGTTAAAGGGAATGGACAACTATTCCATAAGCATGTGGTTTAAAACGGATTCAGAGAAAAAGCAGACCCTCTTAAGCCAGGGACAGGAGGGAATTCCATCGAATGACCTGACACTTGCAACCAGTAACGGCAGCCTGGACTTCCGTGTCAGCGACGCAGATGGCAAAGAAGTGGTATTAAAGGGTGGAACCATTCTTCCGGGTAAATGGAATCTGGCGGTGGCAGTAAGAGACGGACAGACATTTACACTTTATTTAAACGGAGAAACGGTAGATACCAAGACAGCTGATATAGGGGTAAATGATACCCAGAATGCTTTGCTTGCCGGTGCCATGAGAAACAATGCCGGCGGTGACCGTGTGAATTATTTCAGCGGTGATCTCAGCGAGATCTCCCTGTATAATGTTGCGCTTCAGCAGTCAGAAGCCACACTTCTGAATGAATCGGGATTTGCTTCGTTCAGTGCAGCAGCAGATTCGGCACTGTCATTGGATCAAGATCTTTTTACAGAGGAAAGTTACAGGCCTCTTGGAGAAATTCTTGCCGAAATGGGCAGTATGGATCCGGAGAGCATGATGCCGTCCGAGATAGTGGATATTAAAAAACGTCTGCAGGCAGCGATGGATGGCTTACAGTTAAAAGACAGCAATCAGTCATTAAAGGCACTCTATCATATGGATGAGGCGAAGGGCGATGTTATTGCCAATGCCGTGCAGGGGTATGATGCCAGGTTTATAAACGGACAGTATATGCGTATGGGAACTCCATTCGGGCGGGGTGCTTATATGTATGAAAAGAAACAGAACTATATATCCCTTGCGGATTCCCCAATTGCAGGGCTGGATAACTTTACCGTGAACGGCTGGTTTAAACCCCAGTTATATTTAGACAATGAAGTGACGGATACCGAAGATGACTTTACCCATGTGAGAGGCACCCCCAAACAGGTACTCTTAGCGGATAAGGGCGGAAATCTGGTACTTTCTCTCCAGCAGAGAAAACTGGTGCTGGAAATCTCAGACGGAACAAAGACAGAAACGCTTAAGGCTGATCAGGAATTTGCAATGGAACAGGTGACCGGAGGCGAGTCCCGCCAGGCATGGAATCATTTCTCCGTTTTACGCAGCGGCGATACCTTTGCCCTGTACCTGAACGGAACAAAAATGGGAGAAGTATCTCTGGCAGGTGTAACGATAGGAGATTCTCTGACCATAGGTGCGAAACTAAATGAAGAAAATGCCAGAGAACTGCAGTACAACGGTCTGGTGGATGAATTTGCTTTTTATGGCGCGGAACTGACAGAGGAAGAGATCGCAGTATCTGCAGAGGCAATTCCATTCCGAAAGTCATCCAGGGAAAATATTGCACTGAAGAAAACTTTAAACAGTGAAGGCATGAAAGATCCAAACAGGCTGAATGACGGAAAGGTATTGTACTATGCCAGCAAGGATACTCCATGGACCGCACGTTCAAACGGCACATCCGAGAAGCTAAAATACCAGATTGATCTGGGAGCGGTATATGATATTGATACAATTTCTCTGACACAGTTCTTCCGTAACTATAATAATGAAGAATTGAGACGGTTCCGGGATGTAGTAATCCAGGTATCTACTACCAATGATTTTGCACCGGAAAATACGACTACAGTTCTGAACACCGACGCAGACAACAGCATGGGCTGCGGAGCAGGTACGGACCAGACCTTCTTCAGCTTTGAACTGGGCAATGATTTTATTCTGGATAAACCGGCAGCGGGACGGTATGTGCGTCTGCTTAGCAGCGGATTCTATGGACTGAGCGGCAGCTATTCCGGATATGTGAATGTATCAGAACTGGAGGTCTATGGAACAAAGGCATCTTCCGAACCGGAACTTAAGGTTTCTACAGAAGAGGTGGAATTAAAGGTTGTGGGAGACCGGGAATTTGCAAAAGTATCCACTGATCCCGACACCAACCTTTCAGATATCATGATCAAATCTGAAAATGAGGAAATCGCATCTGTAAGCTGGAGCAAAGGGGATGGTCTTCAGATCAATGGCTTAAGCCAAGGAAACACGTATATAACATTGACACATCCAAGAAACACAACACTGACAAAAGTGATTCACGTAACCGTTGACGGTCTGGAACCGGCAGCAGTGGTAAATGATGATGACCCGGCAATTACCTATACCGGAAGTTTCACTTACTACAACGGCAGAGGCGGCGACCCGGATGGAGTGACCGAATATAACCGGGATATCCATTATGGAAACAAGACAGGAGATGCAGCGGAATATACCTTTACCGGAACCGGAATAGACGTGATTACAACGGTCAATACCGATGGATGCATCCTGGGCGTAACCATAGACGGAGAGGTACAGCCGGATGTAAATACGCTGATTCCAAATGAGAAATATTTTAAACGGGCAAACCAGATGTGTGTATTCAGTAAAACGGATCTGCCTTATGGCGAGCATACCATCCGTCTGGAAAACAAAGGTGGAAATATTACCGTAGATGCTCTGCGTACCTATGCGGATGCGAATCAGGATGTGGATAAAGATTCATTACAGCAGTTGCTGGAAATCTCAGAAGCTTATATTCCTGATGCTTATACGGAAGAGAGCTTTGCAGTACTGAAAGCAGCTATTACAGAGGCAAAAGCAGTATTTAATAATGAGTTTGCCAGCCAGGATGATGTGGATAAACAGGTAGAGAAGCTGCAGGCAGCAATTGACCAGCTGGAGAGTATTCTGGCGGACCTGACCCGGTTGCAATCCTTATATAATGCAGTTTCCCAGATGGATATGAGCATCTATACCGAAGACAGCACAGCAGCGTTAAATACTGCAATGGAACAGGCAGCCACTGTTCTGGAGAAAGAAAATGCCACAAAGGCAGAAGCAGCAGAAGCGGAATCCGGATTACTGGTAGCACTTGCCGGACTGGAAAAAATCGTTACAGAACCAGAGCCGGAAACGGATAAATCCCTGGCGAAGGCCCTGTATCAAGCTTATAAAGAACTGGATCTGTCCGGTTACACAGAGGAAAGTGCAGCGGTATTTACGGAAGCATTAGATGCATTGCAGAGCATCATTGAGAAAGAAGATGCATCCCAGGAAGAAGTGGATAATGCCACAGCAAATCTTCTGTCCGCAGCAACATCACTTGTGATATTGCCAACTGACCCGGAAGAACCGGAGATCAAGGTAGATTTCTCCATACTGAATATTCTGTACAATGCTTATGCAGAAATAGATACCATCAAATATACAAAAGAAACGGCAGATGCTTTCCGTGGGGCACTTCAGCATGCAGGGGATGTATTGAATAACCCGGAAGCAGACCAGGCATCCGTTGATGCAGCAGCAACGGCACTTGCAAAAGCAGCAGCAGAATTAACGGAGGAGCCGGCGAAACCGGAAGAACCGGTTATCACAACGGATAAAGCAACGCTGAAGGTACTTTACGATGCATATGCGGGACTGGATACCGGGAAGTATACAGATGCCAGTGCAAAAGCATTAAAAGACGCCATTGCTTTGGCAGGTTCTCTCTTAAATGACACAAAGGCAGCCCAGGAGCAGATCGACCAGGCGGCATCCCGATTAATGGCTGCAGCAACCGGTCTGGAATTAAAACCGGCAGAAGCCCCCAAACCGCCTAAACCGGAAGTACCGGCACTGAAAAAGGGACAGATTGTTACTTACAAGGGACTTAAGTATAAAGTAACGAATCCCACACCGGGCAAAGCAACCGTATTGGTAGCAGGCGCTTCTAACCGGAATGTGAAGAAAGTGACGGTACCGTCTGCGGTAACGTTAAAAGGAGTAAAATGCAAGGTAACCAAGATTGGGCAGAAATCCTTTAAGGATTACAAAAAGCTGGAGCAGATTACTATAGGTGCAAATGTGACGTCCATCGGACAGCAGGCATTCTATGGAGACAGCAGGCTGACATACATCAACATTAAGTCAAAAGTACTGACCAATGCATACAGCAAATCCCTAAAAGGAATTTCTGCAAAAGCTAAGATTAACGTTCCTGATTCAAAAATAAATGCATACAAGAAAATATTTAAGAACCGGGGACAGAAGAGCAGTGTTGTAATTAAGTAAAAAAAATCCACCTATTCATGTCAACTCTGTGTATTCCTTAAAAGCAGGTTGGCTGATAGAATAAAGACATACCAAAACTACAGGAAATGGTGAAGGAGGAAATAATAATTATGAAAGCAAGAACAAAGAAAATAACAGCGCTGCTTGCAGCAGGATGCATGGGAGTAGGTCTTCTGGCAGGATGCGGAGGTTCAGGAGATACCGCAGCGACAAAAGGTGAAACAGGAAAAGAAACAGAAGCAAAATCCACAGAGGATACTGCAGGCAGTACAGCAGGAGACACAGAGGCACCAGAGACAGCAGACGCGGGCAGCGAAGCAGGTGGTGAGGCAGCTGCTGACAGCACTGGGAAATCCATTACGCTGATGGCATCCCAGAACTGGGTAAAAGATATTGACCGGGAACTCTTTAAGAAATTCCAGGATAAAACCGGAATTGAAGTAAAAGTTCTTGTAACTCCCGATAACGGATATGATACATTGCTTGGAACTTCCCTCTCAGGCGGAAGTAATGCGGTAGATATGTTCATGTATTCCGCAGGCTCCAGCATGATATCTGCAGGCATCCCGGATGTGGCAGAGGATCTCTCAGGAGAGACATGGTCAGCCGATCTGGAAGACTGGGCGCTGAAGGCGAACAGCTATCAGGACAAAGTAATCGGATTCAGTACCTGGGGTGTGGATTATGAAGGAATCTTATATAACAAGACCCTGTTTGAAGAAAATAAATGGGAAGTTCCCACAACCTGGGATGGATTTATTGCACTTTGTGACCAGATCAAAGAAAAGGGAATAACCCCGCTCTATGAAAGTATCAATGGCGTATGGCATGCACAGAGCTGGGTATATGGACTTACTCCGGCAATGTATGAAGAAAAAGCGGATTTCCCGGCTTATCTGAACGAGAGCCAGGATAATAAATTTGCAGACATTGCATCCTTCAAAAAGGGACTGGAGCAGATCGAACAGTTAATTTCCGCTAAAGACGGCAGCCAGCCGAAATACTATACCAATGACGGACAGTCAGAAGATTTCTTCGGAAGTTATCCATCCTTACAGAACAGGGAAACAGCAATGATGTTTACTTATTCCGCTTATGCTGCAGAACTGGCAGCAAACGGAAGCACAGATGAATGGGGAATGTTCCCGGTTCCACTTCTGGACAACCAGACTGGTGTATCCAATGGCGGCGGCGTTTCCAAATTTATCAATAAAAACAGCGACAATATTGATGAGTGTAAAATGCTTCTGAATTTCCTGGCTGAAAAAGAAAACCTGGAAGCTTACTATGCAGCACGTACAGACCTTGTAACTTCCGCATTTAAAAATGTAGACAGTGTAAGTACTACAACTGCTACCACAGATATGCTGGAGCGCAGTAAAAAAACTCCGGAAGTAATGTTCATCAAAGATGTATTATACTTTGACACCAATGTATATCAGTACATTCAGGGATTTGCAGAAGGCACATGCACAGTAGATCAGTTTATCGAGAACTGTGATAACTATCGTGCTGAAATGTTTGAAGTGGCAGCCAGCGAAGCTGCACAGTAGAGTCATATTGATGGAGTGAAATTGAAAAATTTCACTCCATTCTCAAAGATTGTTTGAAAATTCATTCATGCTCAAAAAATCAGGAAAACAAAGAGAGGAATCAACCGTGTATAATAAAAAAATTTATAAGGGATATTTCACACTTCCTGCATTTGTGGTTTACACCCTGCTCTTCATGGTTCCGGTGGTATTGAATTTTTACTTTTCACTTACAGATTGGAATGCATTAAAAATCAGCGGGGAAACTGCAAGATTCATCGGATTTAAAAATTTCCAGAAAATATTCCAGAACCCGGAACTGCTGTCAGTAATCGGCAGAACCGTAGTATTTGCGGCTGTGACGACACTATTTAAGAATGTCATCGGATTTGTCCTGGCACTTGCATTTAATGAAGGGATGAAAACAAAAAATGTATTAAGAGCAGTATTTTTTCTTCCCGCAATGCTCTCACCGCTGATCATTGGATTGATTTTCGGATCCATCTTCATGAAGGCAGGATTCGCCAATCAGTTACTCAGTGCAATCGGGCTGGAAAACCTAAACAGGGCTTGGCTTACCACAAAGGATACCGCCCTTGGAACCACAATGTTTGTGGAAATCTGGAGACAGGTTGGATTTAACATGGTTATTTACCTGGCTGGACTTCAGCTGATCGATAAAAGCTATTATGAAGCGGCTTCGGTGGATGGTGCCAATGGATTACAGAAAATGCTTTATATCACCATTCCAAGACTTATGCCATCCTTTATTATCAATCTGCTGCTGAATCTGTCCCAGGGATTAAAAGCTTTTGATATTATCTTCGTTTTGACTGGCGGAGGACCGGCAGGATCTACAGAGCTGATCAATATACTGGTATTCAAAGAGTTTGGAAAAGGTCTATATGGAATGTCGGCGGCATATGGAGTCATTGTATTTATCATAACAGCAATATTTGGAATTGCGGTCCTGAGAATTAAGGACGGCAGTGATGATTAGGAGGGAACAAATGCAAACAAAGAAGAAAGCAAAAATGTTATTGATCGCAAAGGAAATATTCTTCTGGCTACTGGCGCTGATTGTCATCGTTCCGTTCCTGATTGTAATCTTTAACGCATTTAAGACAAAACCGGAATCCATTAATATGGAATTAACGCTTCCGGCAAAGCTTCACTGGGAAAATTTCAAAGAAGTATGGGTCACCGGCAATATTCCCCGGTCATACTGCAATAGTTTTATCATCAGTATTACTTCCGTAACAGTATCGGTTTTATTTTCTTCACTCTGTGCTTTCGTATTAAGCAGGAGCAGAACCAAATGGAATAAAGTTCTTTATGTTTACTTTGCCATGGGATTAATGTTCCCGGTCAGCATGGTTACAATTGTAAAAGTGCTGCGGGTTTTACATTTATATAACAGTTTAGCAGGAGTGATTATCTTATTCATAGCGTTGATTCTACCCATGAGTATTTTCCTGTTTTACGGATTTGTATCGGGAATACCAAAAGAGCTGGACGAAGCAGCGGTCATTGATGGGGCAGGAGCGTTCCGGGTATTCTTCCAGGTTATCTTTCCACTTCTGAAACCGGCTGCGGTTACGGTGTTCATGATTAACTTCCTGAATACCTGGAACGACTTTACCGTTCCCCTCTATGTATTGCCGGATCCGGATAAAGCGGTAATTGTACAGCAGGTATATAATTTTTATGGAACCTATACTGCAAACTGGAATCTGGTAAGTGTGACAATTTTATTTGCAATCTTACCCGTTATGGTGGTTTATCTGATAGGACAAAAGTTTATTATCTCAGGCATGGTAGCCGGAGCAGTGAAAGGTTAGGAGGAATTGTTGTAATGGTAACAGCAATATTAATAGGAGCAGGACAAAGAGGTGCTTTCGTCTACGGGAAATACGCCGAAAAGCATCCCGAGGAATTTAAAGTGGTAGCAGTTGCAGAACCCATGGAGGAACGCCGGAATGAATGCATTCAGGCACACGGGATCAGTCCTGACAGGGCATTTACCCACTGGAAAGACCTGCTGGCACTTGGAAAAATAGCAGACTGTGCCATGGTGTGCACCCAGGATCGTTTCCATCTGGAACCGGTAAGGGAAGCGCTCAGCCAGGGGTATCATGTGATGTGTGAGAAGCCCATGTCACCAAACCCCGAAGAATGTGTGGCAATGGGGGAATATGCGAAAAAGTATAAAAAAACCCTGACCGTCTGCCATGTTCTCCGCTATTCGCCTTTTTACAGTGCGTTGAAAAAGATTATTGACAGCCAGGTAATCGGAGAGATCGTTAACATCCAGCATCTGGAATGTGTAGGCTACTGGCACCAGGCACACAGCTTTGTCCGGGGCAATTGGAGAGACTCCAAAAGCAGCAGTCCCATGATCCTGCAGAAATCCTGTCATGATATGGATATTCTGGCATGGCTCACCGGGAAAAAATGCAAAAAGGTTTCCTCTTTCGGATCTCTGGCACATTTCAAAAAGGAAAATGCCCCTGAAGGAGCAACGCCATATTGTATGGGCGGATGCAAGGCCAGAAGCAGCTGTCCCTACGATGCAGTGAAAATTTATCTGGAGCAGGAAGAGTGGTATTCCGACACCATACGGAAGGTAGTGGCATTGGAAGGAACCAATGAGGCAGTCAGCCAGGCATTGAAGGATGGTCCCTACGGAAGATGTGTATATGACTGTAACAATGATGTAGTTGACCATCAGGTAGTGAACCTGGAATATGAAGGAGGAGTGACAGCCAGCTTTACCATGTGCGCATTTACGGGAAAAGGCAGCCGGGTTATGAATATCATGGGAACCCGTGGACAGATTCTTGGGGACATGGAGGAAAATACCATAGAAGTGCTGGATTTTCTCACCGGAAACTCCGTAAAGACCACAGTGAAGACCGGAACCTCCGGACACAGCGGAAGCGATGACAAATTTATGGAAGGATTTTTGCAGACAGTACTGACCGATGGTGCCTATTCCCTGTCCGGAGCAGAAGTATCCGTAGAAAGCCACTTGGTTGCTCTGGCAGCAGAGGAGTCCAGAGTAACGGGTAAGACGATACATATGGAGGAATACCGCACGTTACTGTTTATGGGAAATTTTGAGAGATACTTGTAGTCAGTGCAGCAAAATGATAGAATGGCAGAAACAGATAAAATCAGCAGATTCAGATATCTGAATAGAATAAGGAGGAAGGTCTATGCAAATGTTTTTGCACAGGCCTTGAATCATATCAGGATGGATAAAGAGCCGATTGTAAAAAAGTTATTCCGTACCTATATTTTCTGGATCATCATATTTATTTTTGTCATACTCTGCGGTACTGTGCTGTATGCGGGAAAAGTTATTAATTCCAATATAACGGAAACCCAAAAACAGCTTACGCTGAGTATTAACCAGAATATAGAAAATTATTTCCAGGAGATGAATGATTTTTCA
>NZ_JAWYAJ010000434.1:0-4239 GCF_034124845.1 Robinsoniella sp. | reverse complement strand
ATTGAAAACAGTTTCAAAAACTAGACAACCGTAGATAATAATTATGCTCATTCCCATAATGATTAAAAGCGGGTTCAGCAAATCATATCCATCATGGACACCTCTTCCCTGACAAATCAGATAATAAAACGTAAATCCGATCTGCACATAAATGCTTAGTATAATTGGTATCCTTGTCTTACTGTTTAAAAATTCCATAATATACATACCAAAGAGCGGCATGACTGTTGAAAGGCAAATCATACTCAATATATTATTAAATACATTATAAGGAATGATCAACGAAATCATTTTAAAATCAAAAAAAAACCACAATCCGCTTATCATAGCAAAAAAGGAAAAATATAACGGCTTTCTGGAAAAAGGTGTTTTCATAACCCAAAGGAAAAATAAGATAATCAGCAGCAGGCACCCTAACAGGAAAACTCCTCCCCCCAGGAATACTGATAACCCCACTTTGGGAAAAATCGCATGAAATAAAATTCCTGAGTCTCCGGACAATATCTGATCTATAAAAAGATGATATACTGTTTTCACATTGTTGGGATAAATATTCTCCAATTCAATTCTTATCTGGTCACTGGTCTTAATCCCCGGAGAGCGGAAGATATCCCAGGTATTTCCAGGTGACCTTGAAAACCGGGGATAAGTTTCAGGTTCTCCAAAAGAATAAATTTGTTTATTATCCTTATAAATTTTCACCCTGATATTCGGGATACGGAACAACAGGCCCTGACTCTCTTTTAGCTCCTGGTCAAAATGCCCTTTTAATGTTACTTTACTATTCTCATTGGCATCGATCAGAGTACCTTCCTTGTATTCTTTCGGCATAGAATCCGTATTGCTCTCATAAACTCCAGTAAAGGAAACCCTTTTTAAGTCGTTTTCTATGTTCTTATACTGTTTTTCTTCCTGCAAGGTATATGCTAAAAAACACGCTGCATATATGAATAAGATACCAATCAGGATTCCCATTCGCTTTTGTGTCCTCTTTTCCAAGTGTATCCCTCCCTCCTGACAGGATGCATTATATAGATAAGTTCTTTTAAAAGTTAAAAAAGTGCATCACAGATAATAAAATTATCGTGACACACTTTATATAATAACCACATAGATTAATAAGTAATCGTACTTCTTTTCGTATCCGGAATATACTATGTTACATACTGCATAGCAGCTGTTATACAGAATTCCTATTTGGCATAATCAACTACACGGCTTTCACGTATAACGCTGACTTTAATCTGTCCCGGATATTCCAATTCAGCTTCAATCTGTTTTGAAATATCTCTCGCCAGGAGAACCATGTCATTATCACTGATTACATCTGGAACTACCATTACGCGAATCTCTCTACCCGCCTGAATTGCAAAAGACTTATCTACCCCTTTGAAGGTATTTGTAATATCCTCTAACTGTTTTAATCTGTTTGTATATGTTTCCAGAGTCTCTCTTCTTGCACCTGGACGCGCTGCAGAAATAGTATCTGCTGCTTGTACAATACATGCAATTAAGGATTCCGGTTCTACATCGCCATGATGAGATTCTACTGCATTGATTACGGTTGCGGACTCTTTATATTTCTTACATAAGTCTGCCCCAATCTGAATATGAGAACCTTCAATTTCATGGTCAATGGATTTACCAATGTCATGCAATAAACCTGCGCGTTTTGCCATTCTGACATCTACGCCGATTTCTCCTGCTAATAGACCTGACAATTGTGCCACTTCTATGGAGTGCTTCAAAGCATTCTGGCCATAGCTGGTTCTAAATTTCATTCTTCCAAGTAAACGTACTAACTCAGGATGGATACCATGTACACCAACCTCAAGAGTAGCCGATTCACCTTCTTCACGAATCATCGCTTCTACTTCTTTTTGTGCTTTTTCTACCATTTCTTCAATTCTAGCCGGATGTATTCTTCCGTCTACAATTAATTTTTCAAGTGCTATTCTTGCAACTTCTCTTCTAATTGGATCAAAGCCTGATAAAATTACTGCTTCTGGTGTATCATCGATAATCAAATCCACACCGGTCAAAGTTTCTAAGGTACGAATGTTTCTTCCCTCTCTACCAATGATTCTTCCTTTCATTTCATCATTCGGAAGCTGTACTACAGAGATTGTAGTCTCTGCTACGTGGTCTGCAGCGCATTTTTGAATGGCTGTGACAATGTACTCTTTTGCTTTTTTGTTCGCTTCTTCTTTCGCTCTACATTCCATTTCTTTAATCATACGGGCTGTATCGCTCTTTACTTCATCTTCAACAGTTTTTAAAAGATAATCTTTTGCTTGTTCGGAGGTTAGGCCTGAGATTCTCTCCAGTTCCTGTACTCTCTTTTCACTAATCTTTTCAATTTCAACACTCTTTTTCTTTAACTCTTCTTCTTTTGCTGTTAATCCTGATTCTCTGCGTTCAATTGCATCCGCTTTCTTGTCAATCGATTCTTCCTTTGACAGTACTCTTTTCTCATAACGCTGTAACTCTGCTCTTCGCTCTTTTGTTTCTTTGTCGAGTTCATTTTTCGTCTTTAATGACTCTTCTTTGGCCTCAAGTAAAGCTTCCCGTTTCTTCGTCTCCGCAACTTTTAATGCATCATCTATTATTTTTCTTGCTTTGTCTTCTGCACTGCCGATCTTTTCTTCGACAATTTTCTTTCTATATGAAATCGCAGCAAACCAAGTAATAATAGCTATAATCACTATGATTACAACAGCAATGACAAACCACATTGCACTCGGCACAGGAGCACCTCCTTATTTAATTTTCATTGTACAAATACAACATACTAATTTTATACTATTTTCACAAAGAAGTCAACATAAAACATAGAAACCTTATAACATTGACCAAATTTCTTTTTTTGCTTAAAAAACTAAGATTTTGACAGGATTTTCTATCGATTTTTTCCGGTAAAATGCAACACAAATTAAAAAAAGTGCCTGTATATCAGGCACTTTTGCGAGCAGATAAGGGGAGTCGAACCCCCCTCTTCGGCTTGGGAAGCCAACGTTCTACCGATGAACCATATCTGCATACAATTAGTATAGCACGAATTATTCAAAAATCAAGAAAAATATCAAAAAACGCTTACCTGATTTCAATACAAATTTTCGATAGAAGAATCCTGTGATACAAAGAAAGACCGCTGCTTAACGGTCTCTAATCAAATTCTCTTCCACGGAGTACTTTACTGATATCACTGGACTGAAATCCTTTTCTCATTAAGAACCCATAAAGCCTGTTAATCTCTTTCGGATCTGCCGTTTCCAAATCTACTCGCTTCTTTTCCACCCATTTACGGATCTGCTCAGTCTCGTCCTCTGGCTCCTTTTGTTCATAGATACTCTGAATCATCTCTTTTGAAATTCCTCTTCGCAGCAAGTCCTGTGTGATCTGCTGCTTACTTTTGGTTCCGGTTCTTCCTTCAATATAATATTGCGCATACCGGTTATCATCAATATAATGAAGATTCTTTACATATTCAATTGCTGTATTGACAGCTTCTTCCGGATATCCGCCCTGTTTTAACTTTGTACGAAGCTGGTACTCTGTCCGATCCATAGATTTCAGTAAATAAATACACCGTATCTTCGCTCTTTTAGTCAGCACTTCATCTATAATTTCACGATAGGTCTCTTCGCTGATCTCTTCATCCTTTTTTATCTTATAACGAGACAGCTCGCCTTTGTATAACACAAACGCAAGCTGTTCATCGATATATACACGGCTCTTTGCTTTAGTAACCGCTTCTATATTCGTAATAATCATCTTTATTCCCCTGAATAGCACAAGCCGGCTTGCGCTATTCCTTAATTAATAGTTTGTAGTGATTTTATTTCACACTTCCTTAATTAATAGTTTGAAGTGATTTTATTTCACACTTATTCCTCAGTGATTGCTTCCTGTAACGGTGTTTCCTGCTCAGAACCTTCTGTCAGTCCATAATGAACTCTTACTTTTTCTTCAATTTCCACAAGAATATCCTGATTTTCTTTTAAATATGTCTTGGCGTTCTCACGTCCCTGACCAATCTTGGCATCATTATATGCATACCATGCACCGCTCTTATTTACAATTCCAAGATTAGCTGCCAAATCCAAAACATCTCCTTCTTTTGAAATACCCTGTCCAAACATAATATCAAATTCTGCTTCCTTGAACGGAGGTGCAATCTTATTCTTTACTACTTTAATACGTGTTCTGTTACCAACTACTTCACCGCTCTGCTTTAAA
>NZ_JAWYAJ010000433.1:0-2616 GCF_034124845.1 Robinsoniella sp. | reverse complement strand
AATCTTGAACTTTTGGTATTTGGGGGAATAGGAATCGTCGAAATCCCATTGCTTAAGTGGGATGTATCTGCAGATAAAGTTAAATAAACAGCAAATTTGTTTGTGCTGAAATTGAATGAAGTGAAGTAAGTAGGTAATAATATCCATAAGCAATGAAATCCTTTCTGGTCTTGTGAATGTTGTTGGCTGGTACTTACAGTATTCACACAAAAAAGGAGGCCATTGTTTTTTTTATTAAAAAGTGGTGAAATCTTTGAAAATTAGGTTTTTTATAAAAACAGGAGGGTCAAACTTGACACTACCTAAAAATCATAAGGAGAAAACAAAATGAATTATTTTATGATCGAAGGAACTATCCTGAACGCTGATCTCATGACTGATGAAATTATGAAAGAACATATGGCATATACGCAAAAAGCAATGGATGACGGAACCATCCTGATCTCCGGGCTGAAAACAGATATGAGCGGTGGAATCTTTGTAATGAAAGCGGAATCTATCGAAAAATTAGAAGCTTATCTGTCCCGTGAACCTTTTAAAATCCATGGAATCCAGGAATACCGGCTAATTGAATTCGACTGTCATTACTTTAATTCCTATCCTGCTGAATTTTTCCGGCAAGCCTGATATATAAAGTAACCTGAAATCCATCTTCACAATTTTCACAGCTGATTCTGCCCCCCATCTGTTCCATAAAATACCGGGACAGATACAAGCCAAGCCCTGCTCCATTCCTATTTTTTGCATTGCTGCCTCTATAGAATTTCTCAAACAGCAATGGTAATTCCTCACTGGCTGCGCCTTTTCCAAAGTCCCGGAAACAGACAGCCAGATAATCGCCTTCACAGGAGGCAGAAATATCAATTGTAGTATTTGCGTATTTATAGGAATTGTGAATCACATTATCAATTACCTGCTGAATACGCAGCGGGTCCGCGATGATCATGCAATCCGGAACTGCCCGCAGATTAGCCAGATGGTTGTAATCCGATGCCGCCACATAAGTACAGAGGATCCGGCTTTCCAGCTCGGATGTATCTACCTTCAGTTTTTCCAGCTCTTCCATCGTAGCCTGAAACAGGTTTGTCACCAGCTGGTTAATCTGTTCTGCTTTTTGTCCGATGGTCTCCAGCTGGATCTTTTCTTTACTGCTTCTTGGAAATGCCAGCATCAGTTCCGAAATAGCCTGTATGGAGGCTACCGGAGTTTTAATATCATGGCTTAGGGATGCAACCAGTTCCTTTTTACTTTGGTTCGCAAGCCGCTCATTTTCCCTGGCTCTTTTTAATTCCTCACGCATCAGGTCAAAGCTTTCCGTAAATGCCCCAAATACATTTGTATGATCCATTTCCAGGGGAACATTCAAATCTCCCCTTGCGATATTCCTGGCAAAACGCTCCATTTTCTGAAACGGTACAAATAACGTTTTTCTCAGATACCAATAATAGCAGATAACGCAGAGTAAAATGCCTCCAAGCAGAAATCCTCCGCACAGGAGATATTGCCGGGATCTCTTTAGCAGAAGTTCCGGGGTGGCATTATGAAATACTGCTTTGCCTAGTAATCTCCCATCTTTTTCGATATCTGCTATGGTATCTCCATTGGTGATCGCTTCAGACAGGCTGGAAGACAGACCTGCCTCTGTAGCATCCAGAATTTTTCCTTCCCGGTTAAATATGGTGAATGGAATAGAACCGACATCATTCATCTGGGATATGATTTTTCCCTGCTCTATTTCATCCCAATGAGCTGCAGCCTGCTTTACTACATCATTCACTACCGTGATATCCAGCTTCTGCACTTTGACGCTTGTTCCCGCCCAAAGCATAAATGCTGCCAGCATAACCATGAATGCTGCTACCACCGCTATGAAACCCTTTTTAATCACGGTACTCCTCCTCATAGACATATCCGGTGCCCCAGATTGTTTTTATACGTTTGGGGGAATTGGGGTTCTCTTCTATCTTTTCACGTATCCTGCGTATATGCACATTCAGGGTCCCGTCTCCAGTAACGGAATCTTTCCAGACCTTGCGGAATAATTCTTCTTTTGGTATCATGCGGTTTGCATTCTGCACCAGATATTCCAATAGCTGATATTCCATTGTTTTCAGTTTTAATAGTTTACCATTTAGACTCGCTCTGGAATTCTTATAGTCCACAATCAGGCCCCTGTCCTCGAACACTTCTCTGGTATTAGACAGATTCTGCCGCCGGAGCACAGCCTTTACCTTAGCCAGCAGGATACTTAAAGAGTAAGGTTTTTTGATATAATCATCTCCTCCAATATTCAAGGCAATCAAAACATCATCATCACTGGTCCTGGCACTGATAAACAAAATTGGGATCTGTACTTTTTCTCTGAGCTCTTTGCACAGGGTAAAACCAGAATCATTTCCAAGGTTGATATCCAGAAGGATCATCTCAGCCTTATTCTCCTTAAAAAAGTCCAGACACTGGTTCTTCGTATAAGCAACCGTTGTCTTCACGTCAAACATATTAAAATATTCACAGGTGCTGTCAGCAAGCGCTTCTTCATCATCTACGATCAGGCAGTCATATTTCATATTTCTCAACATTCCTTTCGCTTCGCTCAAGGCACAAACAAATAATGAA
>NZ_JAWYAJ010000432.1:0-23424 GCF_034124845.1 Robinsoniella sp. | reverse complement strand
CACGTATTCCCGTTTCGATGTGTTCCATCCGGGTGGGGTCTTTTCCTTCTGTATTTTCCACACAGATATCAATATCTCTCCAGGGCTTTAATGCCTCAAGCAGCTGGGATGATGAATACTGAATTTTTTCGCATTGATTTGCGAGGCGCACTACCGTTTCACTTTCCACAGCATCCACATACTGTGGAATATTACCCATGAATATGACTTTTCCACCATGGGCGATGAATTTATCTAACTTATCCACAGTTGAGGCTCGCATTGTGCGGCATCCTGGGACAACTACAACCTCATAGTTCATTTCCCCCATGCAGAACTTTTCCCCGTATTGTGAAGACTCACTTAAAAGCGACTCTGAAATAAAGTCAAAATCCAGCAGCCCATAAAGCAGCCAGTCAATTACCCTGGAAAAATGATATTCTAACTCCTGCCGGATGGCAGCAGTCTGCTTCTGGTTCCCCCAGTACAGCCAGTAAGATTCCACAGGATGTATCACACCGATGCGTACCACAGGCACACCTCTTGTCAACACCGCTGCAAGCCTTGAAAAATGGTTTTCAATATAAGAATATTCCTGATACCACGGCGACTGGTATCCGATGCTGGCCGGGTAATCCCGCTTTCCTTCTCCTTCCATGGAGACCCAGGTCAGATGAGGCACCCGGACCGTTACTCCAAGGGCTGCCTGCCAGTCTCCTGCAAGCTTGTGATTGCGGAAATCAAAATCCCACCCGGTTACGCCGTAGATTTCGCTCATTACTCCTTCCCGCCCAAACTGGTGCGCCACGCTCTGCGCCTGTTTTACAGTGGAAAGCTCCCGTCTGTCGCACAGCATGTCAATTCCGGGAAGCCCGAGTTCTTTCATGGGGCGCATCACTTCTCCGGCAGCCATAGTCTGGGAATGAAGTGTCCATTCGTTCATCATATGCCCGGTCAAAGCAATGCCGTGATCCTGGCACCACCTTCCAACATTATCTCCAAAGGCTTCGGAGAACCGCTGGCACACATGCAGATGATATTGATATCTTATCCTGGAAACCTTTCCCTCTCCCGGCTCCCAGATCAGTTCCGGAAGATGATCCAGAATGGAAGTGCCGAAGCTTTGGTAAAATGTATCTTCAAAATCATCCGTAAACGGCAGAATTACAGGCTTATATGTAAAAGGTGTATCCAGCACTTCCTTGTGGCTGGTCTGAGGCTCATCCGTAAAGATCGCTGGGATCTGTCCTCCAAAGTCTTCTCCCAGCTCACTGTAATAGACTTCATGGGTCAATTGAATAAAACGGTCAATTGCCTTCTTGTCCAGCGTATTTACGTAAGCCTGATTGTTAAACCACGGCGTATCGCCTGAGATCTCCAGACTGGCTGTCCATATGCTGATTCTCTCTTCTTTCGAATCTGCGGCACCCCAATCTGCCGGTTCCGGGACCGCTGTTCCCATCTGCGGGACATGATGGCGGACACTTGATCCACCAGAACAATGCGATCTGTCAGAACAACTCGATCCGTCAGAACGACTCGGTCTATCAGAACAATGCGATCCATCAGAACAACTCGATGCACCATCCATCAGGTTCAATCTTCGGCTGCCTTTTAAATATCCCTCTGCATCCAGTTCAACCTCATATCTGGCAAGTATCCTTTTTCGATTACTCCGAACTGCTTTTGCTGCAGACATGGGCATCTCTTCTGTAAGATCCGACCAGTTTTCCGGCTGGAACACCAGAAATCTGGAACGGTATTCTTCCTGGCTGGTCACCATTCCCCCCGCACTTCCGGAGGGCCACCGGTCTTCATCGTAGAGCCAGCATAGCAGATCCTGTTTTTTTGCCTCCTCTTTGCAGGCTTTTACATCCTCCAAAAATTCTCTGCCCATATACCGGGTGTCCAGCCCTGCACGGCAGTGGATATGGAATCCTCCCATCCCCATCTCTTTAAAGCAAGAAATCTGTTTTAGCAATTGTTCCCGATCCAGCCTGCAATTCCACGCCCAGAACGGTGCTCCCCGGTATTCACTTGGAGGGTTTTGAAACTGTTCTCTGCTAAGCGGCTCTGTTTTTGATTTATAAAGCATCCTTTTTCTTCTCCTTTATCCGGTATTCCAAAGGTGTGAAACCTGTTAGTTTTTTGAAAACCTTAAAAAAGTATTTGGGATTGGAATAGCCGATTTCATCCGAAATCCGGTCAGCACTTAAATCCGTTTCTCTTAGTAACTGTTTTGCCTTTTCCAGCCTGATTTCTCCCAGATATTCATTAAAGCTCTGATCCAGCTTTTCCTTTAACAGGCTGCTGCAATATGCCGGGGTTACGTAAAATTCAGAAGAAATCATCTGAAGGGTCAGTTTCTGGTGATAATTTTTCCTGATATACTCCTGAATAGAATGAAACAACTGATTCTGGTCAGGGCTTTTCATTTGAATGGAGCTTAGTATCAGGGTAATATATCCTGATATTTCTTTTTTCATCTTATCCAGGTCATTACAATAAAGATACCGCTTATAAAAAACGCTCATAATATCATCGGTATCCACTCCCATCCCCACGGCATACTGGTTTACCATAGAGACAATGCACTCACAGGCATTTCCAATCGCTCTGAGGGAATATCTTTTCAAATCCATCCGGTCAAAATATGCTTCCATAATCTCTCTCGCCTGTTTCGGATGGTATTTCATATTCAAAAAAACATCTTTCACATACTCCTGGGTATAAATCTCGTCCCATTCTTCATCCTTTTTATAAAACACCCTTTTCTGATCCTCCAGTCTGATATTACAGACCAGCTTTTCATTTTTTACGTAACTCTTATGAAGCTCTCCAAATCCTTGTTTCCCATTTCCGATACAGATGAAAATTTTTTCTAAGGCTCCTTTCATCATGTGTCCTGCTATATGCCCTGCTTTCACTTCCATCTTGGCAACCAGTTTTTCTTCCCGGCAGCTAAGCAGCAAAAAACCGTTGCTGCTTCCAAAGCCGTTCGGCAGAAATTCATACCTGATATCACTTAAAGAGGTACGGCAGAGCTGTTCTGTATGCTCCGCATTCTTCCGATCCGTTGTATAGACAGACATTAACAGATAATAGTGATCCAGGCCCCATCCTTTCTGCCGCAGTTCTTCCTCCAGAGCCTCGTTCCATGGCTCTAAAATGGCACTTAAAAGAATGTCCTGTATTTTACGCTGATCCAATGACTTGGCTTTTTCCTGTAAAATAAAGAAATTCTTCTGCTTCTCAATCTGTTCAATTGCCTTTTGTAACTGCCTTTCTATTTCTTCTGAAGAAAACGGCTTGAGAACATACCCAATCACTCTTTTTTCAATTGCTTTATTCATGTAATCAAATGCCTTATACCCGCTGATTACGATAATAGGCTTATCCGGAAATTGCTCGCTGATTCGTTCCAGAAATTCTACACCATCCATTTTTTTCATCTTCATATCCGTAATGATAATATCCGGATTTGTTTCCCCGATGACCCGAAGGCCCTCCATCCCATTTGCCGCTTCCCCCACACAAAGAGCTTTCCATGATGTAATTTCATCAATCTTACTGATTAATCCTTTTCGGATTAGAACTTCATCATCCACAATAATATAGCGGTATTCCATTACTGATCCACCTCTTCTCCGAAGCATGCCTGAAATGGCAGACATACCTTTACTTCCACGCCGCTTCCCGCCAGGTTTTCAATTTCCAGTCCATACTCTTCCCCATGCAGCAGTTGAATTCTTTTATAAATATTGGACAGTCCGATGCTGGCATACCTTGCATCCTCTGGCAGGTGTTCCGAATGGTAAATTCTCCTGCGGACCTCCCGTAAGGTTTCCTCCTCCACCCCGGTCCCGTTGTCCTCCACGGTTATGATAATCTTTTCTTCCTGCTGATAAGCACGAACTGTTATAATCCATGGCGGTTCCTCTCCTGCAAGCCCGTGTTCAATCGCGTTCTCAATCACCGGCTGCAGCAGAAATTTCAGTACCCGGCTTTCCAGTATTTCTTCCGGGCATTCTGTTTTAAGCTGAATCGGACTTCCAAACCGGATCTCTTGTATATTCAGATAATCCCGGATATGGGAAATTTCAGTAGCCAGTGTCTCTTCATCTGTTTCGTATTCCATACTGTATCGCAGCATATCTCCCAGAGATTTTGACATGACTGCAATCTGGTTATTCTTTTCAATTTTAGCCAGACAGTTGATATTCTCCAATGTATTAAAGATAAAATGCGCATTGATCTGGGACATCAGATTCCGAAGCCTGGACTTTAAAAATTTAATCTCCGCCACATAGGTGTCCTCAATCAGACAGTTAATTTTCTTCATCATCTTATCAAAATGCCGGTACAGAGATCCTATTTCATCTTTTCTTTCCTGGTAATTGTGGTGAAAAGTCAGATCGGTAATGGGCGTCTCATTCATGCTCCTTGACAATTCCACCAGCGGACGGATAAACATCCGCTCCAGCAAATATCCCAGGATCACCACAAATAAAATAATGACCATTATCAAAAGAATCAGGTACTTCATATTCTGTGTGTACAGCTGCTTTTGGCTGTCAAAGGATACCTCCGAAACGATCTTCCAGTCATTGATATCAAGGGTCCCATAGATATAAGCATCATTGGTATCTTTTCGAAAAACGATGCCTTTGTTATTCTCCGTAATCTGGCGGATTTCTTCTGGCATCAGTCCCGCTTCCGGCGTCAATCCTTCTTCCGACATCACTATCTCTTCCCGCATCAATCCCTCTTCCTGCCTGTCCCGGTCAGCCAAAGACTCCCCGGCTGGCAGCGTGGTTTCTGTCCGCGGCAGTTTCCGGCTGGATTCGTATGCGTTTCGATCCGGTTCGCCGCTGGCTGGTATAATTTCCCCGTCTGCATCCATTAAAAAACTTTCCCCCCAGGGCAGCGTGCTTTCTCCTAACGCGTCAAACATCTGATTTGTGCACACTACCGCCAGTACCCCGGTATGTTTTCCTTTCACATCGGTAAACCGCCTTGCCAGCAAGATGGACTGATTTTTGCTGTGTTTGCTCTGATAAGTTTCGATAATCTGAAATTCACTGCTGCTCTGCAGGCTTCTATACCAGGATGCATTTTGATAATCCTCTTCTAAGTAAAACTCTTTGTTTTTTACAAAGGAATACGTGTAGCCGCTTTCCGTAAACAGGTAAACCCCGCTGGCATAAGTATTATTTCCAATTAGATTACTGCTCACATACTCGAATCTGCGGTAGTTTGTAAGCCGTTCCATTGGGGTCGGCTCGCTGCCTGCCCCCTCCTGTTCACAGATGGACAGCATACAGCTGTCATTGTCGTACTGGCTGAAAATCAGCGAAGTCATAAGGTCATTCAGGTTCACAAAAGTACTGTTAATGCTTGTAACCATTTTTTGTACTTCACTGTCACTTGCCGCTGAGATCTGACTGTTGTAATACTCCATGTTATTTTTCAGAATCACCCCGAACAAGATAAGAATGGGTAAAATGGATATTCCAAGAAGACAAAATAAAAACTTAAATCGGATACTTTTTAATATTTTCATCAAGCTACCTCCAGGGCGTGTTTTATACAAAATATTGTATCTGTCCAAAACCATGAACAGATACACCGCAAGCCCATGAAAATCGCCCTTGGCGATGGGGCTTGCTATCGCATATCCAACGTTTTCACACGGACTGTGCAGTAAATGCACAGTCCTGTACCAAACAATTACAAATATTTTACCCAATTTATGTACAAAATACAATTCAGCCTTTGACAGCTCCTACCGTCAGCCCGCTTACGAAATACCTCTGCAGGAACATATAAATAATCAGGATTGGAATTGCGCTTAAGAAACAGGCGGCAAACAGCATATTCCACTGGGTGGCATTTTCCATATCACCGATAAAATTCAGCATGGTGAGCGGCAGCGTTTTTTTCTCCGGCGCCGATAAAAACAGCATTCCAAAGAAGAAATCGTTCCAGATCGGCACTCCCTGGGTTATGACGAGGGAAGTAAGTGCCGGCTTGGTGAGGGGTGCCACAATCCGCACAAAGGTATACACCGTACCGGCGCCGTCAATCCTGGCTGCTTCCTCCAGAACTCCGGGCACACCGGACTTGATAAAATTTGTATACAAGAAGATTGAAAATGGCAGTGCGGAAGTTACATATAATGCAATGGGTGCAGCGATGGTATTCCCCATATGCAGTGCATTTACGATGCGGTACATGGGAATAATGGACATCTGGGCAGATACGATCATGCCCGCCAGGAAAAAGATCTGAAAAAATCCTCCCAGCACCCCCTTTAACCTTGCTATGGCATATCCAGCCATTGCACAAAAAACCACCAGAATAACAACACTGATTCCCGTTACCAGTATACTGTTGCCAAGTGCCCTGAAATAATTCATTTTTCCAAAGGCTGCCCCGTAACTTTGAAGGCTTATGCTATGGAATAAATTCAGATAAGAGGTACTGTCTTTTACTTCCCGAAAGGAGCCTGACAGCGCAATAATCAGAGGCGATAAGAATATGACGAAAAAGACTGCGATGCCAAGGGTCCATAGAATTTCATTTCTGGTGTTCTTTTTCATTATGCTTCCAGCTCCTTTCGTTTCATAATCCGAAGTACAATCACAGATATCATCAGGATGAATAGAAATGCCACAGCAGCCAATGCTTCTGCCTTTCCAAACTGGCTTTCCACAAATGCCATTTTATAGATGGAATACTTTAAGGTGCTGGAAGAATTTCCCGGACCTCCCCCGGTAAGGGCAAATACATAGTCGAAGGATTTGAATCCCCCAATCAGCCCCAGCATGACATTGATCGTTATGGTATTGGACAGCATGGGGATTTTGACAAAGCGGATTGCCTGCCAGCCTGTACACCCGTCTATTTTTGCCGATTCAATGACTTCTTCTGAGATATTCTGTAACCCCGCCAGATAAATAATGGTCATTGTACCGGAAGTTTTCCAGGTTTCTACAAAGGCGGATGCCAAAAGGGAAGTTCCCTTTTGGCCAAGCAGATTTGGCACCACATCCAGCCCTAGTTTATTAAATATTTCTGAGATCATTCCGTAATAGGGTGCATAGACATAACTCCATAAAAATGCTACCACAATGGTACTAAACAACGCCGGCAGATAAAATACCGTGCGGAAAAATCCTTTTGCCTTTAACTTTTTATTCAGAATCAGTGCCAGCGTGAGCGCCTGGATATTTCCATATGTAACAACAAATACGGCATATATCACTGTATTTTTCATAGAGTTGAACATTGTCCCGTCTTTGAGCAGATACTTAAAATTATTCAGTCCGATAAACTTATACTCACCCATTCCGCTCCAGTTTGTGACACCATAGAAAAAAGACATCAGTACGGGGAGTATCCAGAATGTTACATACATCAGCAATGCCGGAACAATAAACAGCAATAGCACGTTTCTCTTTTTTTTATCAAACATACCGCTTTCCTCTCCGGTACAGCATTGATAATACAATGCTGTACGAATGAATTTAATTCCCGTTCAGCTCGTCAAATTTATCCTGCATCGCCTGGCAGACATCTTCTGCCGTTGCATTTCCCGCTATGACTTCCTGGAATTTTGTGCACATCATATCGCTGACACCTTCAGGCCATGCATTGTTCAGGTTATAGATACTGGGATCATCTTTATATTTCTCCAGATATTCTTTTACCAGCGGCCTGGAATCCCAGGTTCCTTCGTAACAGGAAATGTCGGAACTGGTTTCTACCCATTTTTCGAACAGCGGGGTACCTTCTGTAAACCAATATTCCAGAACCTGATCAACTGCTTCCTGGTTGTCTGAATTTGCACTGGCAAAAACACCGTTGGACGGAGTCAGATTATATACAAACTCCTTCCCTTCATCGTTGGATGGCATGCAGAACATGCCTTTCTCAAATTCCTGGGCACCATTTTTATTCAGCGCATCGTATCCGAAGCTTCCGTCAAATATCATCGCTGCCCTGCCGTCTAAAAATGCCTGTCGGCTCTGTTCCTGGGACAATCCAAGGGAATTTTCGATGATATATCCTTTGTCATATAAGGTTTTGTATTTGTCTATGGTATTTACCCAGCATTCATCTGTAAATTTCGTCTCTCCGGTGAATAACTGGCTGTCAAAGTCCATATTATCTGCATAGATCTGGGAAGCTCCGATCTGGTACACACCAAATTGTACAACGAAAGACTGCTTATCACCCATGGTAATTGGTGTGTAACCCGCTGCCTTTAGTTTTTCACAACATTCCAGGAATTGATTCCAATTTTCCGGCATCTGGCTGATCCCCGCCTTTTCAAATGCCTCTTTGTTATACCATGTGGTTAAAAAGCTGGAGCCTAACGGTATTCCATAATTTTTATCGTCAAATACATAAGAATCCGCGATTTCCTTTTTAAACTTGCCTAACTGGGAAAATCCAGACAAGTCTTTCACGTAACCTGCATCCACAAGATCCTTTGCCTGAAGTCCTGCCCACCAGGTAAAGATATCCGGCCCCTGTCCGCTGGCAAATTTAAGTCTTACCGTCTGTTTATACTGGTCGGTGGGAAGCTGCTCTACCTCTACATTAATATTGGGGTATTTCTCCTTCACCAGCTCCGGAAGCCAGTCCAGGTAAAAATCTTTGTTATCCGTAGTCGGTCTGGTTGTCACCATGAGTGAAAGGGTCACAGGCTCTCCCTCATCCGCCGGTTCCTGAGTCTCCTTACTCTCAGCAGTTTCCCCTGGATTTGTAGCCGTTTCACCGGACTCTGCCATACCTGATTTTGTCTCATCCGCTGCTTCTGAGCTCTTTGCCTGATCTGCCTCTGTACTCTTTGCCGCCCCCGCTGCTTCTGAACTCTTTGCACCTTCGGTAGAACTGCTCCCGCCTCCGCATGCTGTCATTGATAATACCATTGCCGCTGCCATTAAAATACTAACTAACTTTTTCTTCATGTGTTCCCTCCTGAATTTTATTCCATTGCATTGTTCTTCGATTCCTGCAGGTCTCTTTTCATGACCAAATCATACCACGCATGACAGTAACTTTTCCACATCAGTTGGAGTAACTTTTTAACGCAAATTTAATGCCCCTGACCCCTTGTAAAAAATAGTCAATCGCATATAATTAAAATTAACCGGTCCGGTCAATCCCGCCTGGTCAACGGGTCTTCATTGGGAAACAGGTGATTTGGAGGTTTCCGGCATACTTATTTCAAAGGAGGGCTTATATGAATGAAATGTTTTTCCGGCTGCCGGAAGAAAAACAGCAGCGAATTATTAACGCCGGAATAGAAGTATTTTCCAGTCACGAATATAAACGGGCATCTACAGATGAAATAGCAAGAAAAGCCTGCATATCAAAAGGCCTGCTTTTTCATTATTTCCATAATAAGAAGAGTTTTTATCTCTATCTGCTGGATTATACCGTTTCTCTTGTGAAAAATTATATTATGGATATGAAGTATGAAGACATCACCGATTTCTTTGAGGTGCTTTATTATATCGCAGAAAAAAAGGCGGTTATTCTGGCGAAAACACCTCATATCATGGCATTTTTTATCAAATGCTACTATTCACAAAATGAGACTGCCTCTGATGAAGTCCAGAATAAAATGCATTCCCAGATTAATTCTTCTTTTGAAAAATATATGAAAAATGTTGATCTTGGGAAATTTAAAGAAGAGATTGACCCTAAAGAGATTTACAATATGCTGATCTGGATGACCGAAGGCTTTATGTATGAAAAAGAACGGATTCAGGAAACGGTTCTGATACCGGATCTTATGCACCACTACATCACCTGGTCCAATTTATTAAAAAAGGTATCCTATAAGGAGGAGTTCTTATGAAGAACATTATCGAAATCAATAATCTGACAAAGACTTACGGCATGCACCGGGGGATCGAAGACATTACCCTTTCCATCCGGGAGGGAGAAATTTTTGGATTTATCGGACCGAATGGCGCCGGGAAATCCACCACAATCCGCTGCCTGCTTTCCCTGATTTATCCAACCGGAGGCTCTGCATCCATATTTGGTTTGGACTGCATCAAGAATGCCAGTGAGATCGCAAAAGAAATCGGATACCTGCCCAGCGAGGTATTTTACTACGACAATATGAAAGTAAAGGATCTGCTTCTTTACTCTGCTTCATTTTATAAAAAGGACTGCAAATCAAAAATCCAGGAGTTATGTGAAGTACTGGAATTAGATACCAGGCGTAAGATTGAGGACCTGTCCTTTGGTAACCGCAAGAAAGTCGGTATTGTACAGGGATTGTTACATAGCCCGAAATTAATCATTCTGGATGAACCCACCAGTGGTCTGGATCCGTTGATGCAGAAGAAATTCTTTGATCTGATCCGCAAGGAAAACCGCAACGGCGCCACTGTATTCTTTTCCTCCCATATATTGTCAGAGGTTCAGAAAATGTGTGACCGGGTGGGATTTATTAAAGAAGGAAAGCTGATTAAGCTGGACACTATGGCATCTATAAGGGAAGACAGCTATAAAAAAGTGGAACTGGAATCTAAAGTCCCACTTACACCGGAAACCTTTGACATTAAAGGCCTCTCCAATCTGAAGATAGAGAAACTCCATGCATCCTTTATCTACCGGGGAAATGTAAACCGGATGACACATCTGCTAGGCGAACTTTCCCTGCAGGATCTAAGCGTTGAGGAACCGGATCTGGAAGAAATCTTTATGCACTACTATAATTGACCGTGTTTGGAAAGGAGCTTTGTATGAACATATTTATTCAGGAATTTAAGTGGAATTTAAAGCCCACGCTGATCTGGGCACTGTCTTTAAGCTGCGCAGGCATCTTTTTTATCTGTCTGTATCCTTCCTTTACCGGAGATATGGAGGCAGTTAATAAGCTGATGGAACAATATCCCCCAGAAATATTAAAGGCGCTTGGACTGGGACCTGACGGTCTGGGCAGCTTTCAGGGCTTTTACAGTTTTGTGCTGGTGTACGTAATTCTCTGTTCCTCTATTCAGGGATTAATTACCGGAATCCAGGTAATCGGAAAAGAAAGTGCCCGCAAGACCTGTGATTTTCTATTCACCAAACCGGTCAGCAGAATCCGGATACTGGCTAATAAATATCTTGCCGTTGTTCTCTGCATGATTATTTCCGGAATTATATACTTTGGTGTGAGCTTTCTATTCGCAAACCAATATGGCGGAGATTACAACCATAATATTTTTTACCTGCTCTCTTCCTCCGTTATCCTGACCGGACTTTTATTTACCGCACTGGGATTCTGCATCGGCTGCTTCTTAAAAAAGGCAAAAGCTCCTGTATTCGTTGGCATCGGAGTTGGCGCTCTTTGCTTCGGACTCCAGATGTTAGCCAATATGTTTGATGAAAGAGCATTGGATTTTATCTCTCCTATGAGTTATGTAAGTCCCTCCTACATTACCTTAAACCAGGAGTATGACTACCCTTTGCTGATCTGTCTGATTGCAGCTGTTATTTTATTGACACTCCTTGGATTCTGGCGCTACCGGACCAAAGATATCCACAGTGCTTAAACCGGGTTATTGTTTACCAAACGATTGAATTTACTACAGGCTCTTGGAAGGAGACTACCTTATGAATCTATTTCTTCGTGAATGCAAATCAAATATGAAAACTTTTTCCTTCTGGTGCATCGGAATTATATTTCTGATTTTAGCAAGTGCCGGAAAAACAACCTCTATGGTGGGGCATGGTGACGCAGGTGTCACGGAGCTTCTGTCCCAGCTACCCAAAAGCGTCCAGACAATCTTTGGCGTAGGCGTGGTGGACTATTCCACTGCCATCGGAGTTTTTGCAATTGTATTTACTTATATCGCTCTGATTGCCGCATTTCATGCAGCTTCCCTGGGGGTGTCTCTCTTTGGTAAAGAAGAACGGGATAAAACCTTTGAATTCCTCTATGTAAAAGCACGCACCCGCAATCAGATCCTGGGCAGCAAGCTTTTAAGCGGGCTCTGCCAGTTGATTTTACTGAATGCCGTTTCTTTTATCATAACCATTGTAAGCGTAAAGATTATTTTTGATGACAATATTGTTTCCGACTTTCTGCCAATGATGACCGGTCTGTTCTTCATCCAGCTGGTATTCTTTGGATTTGGTCTACTCATGTCCATGCTTTGTATCCGCATGAAGACAGCCGGCAATCTTGCTATGGGAATTGTACTGGTGACATTTTTGATGTCCATCGCTGCCGATTTCAGTGAAAAGATTGAATGGATTGGATATCTTACCCCATTTAAGTATTTTGATGGGAAGGAAATCCTGAGCCAGGGACTTTCCTGGGTGTATGTGCTGATTTGTGCAATCTTTGCACTCCTTTGTATTTTAGCTTCTTTTTATCTTCATAAGAGGCGGGATCTGCACTGTTAAACATGCAGAATCTTATTATAGAGGCATACACCCCTGTACCGTTTATTATCCTGATAATTATTTACATGAAAATAGCTGCCTTGTGGCAGCTATTTTATAATTCCACGCGCCCTTCCAGCGCTCTTAACAAAGTCACCTCATCGATGTATTCCAGATCACCGCCCACCGGCACTCCGCTGGCGATTCTGCTGACCTTTACGCCGGTTGGCTTAATCAGCTTGCTGATATACATTGCCGTTGTCTCACCTTCCAGGCTGGAATTTGTGGCAATAATCACCTCTTTTACATCCTGCTGCAGCCGCTGCATTAGTTCCTTTAGTTTAATGTCATTTGGACCGATCCCCAGCATAGGTGAGATTGCACCATGTAGAACGTGATATACGCCCTCAAATTTACCGGTTTTCTCATATGCAGCCAGATCCCTTGTATTCTCCACAACCATAATAGTGTTCTGGTCTCTTTTGGGATTTCTGCAGATTGGGCAGAGTTCGCTGTCTGTAAGGGTATAGCACTGTTTGCAGTAACGCACATTTTCTTTTGCCTCAATAATAGCATCGGAAAGCCGCTTTACCTCGTCAAGTGGTCTGTTAATAATGTGAAAAGCCAAGCGCTGGGCCGATTTGGCCCCCACACCCGGCAGCTTAGATAATTCCTCGATTAATTTACTAATCTGACTGCTGTAATAATCCATTAGAACGGAAATCCTCCACCCATTCCACCAAGACCGCCTGTCAGTTTCGCCATTGCAGCACCTGCTTCTTCTTCCATTTTACGAAGGGCTTCATTGGTAGCTGCCATAATCAGGTCTTCTAACATTTCAATGTCATCCGGATCAACGACTTCTTCTTTTAAGGAAACCTTTGTGATTTCTTTTTTACCGGAAACAGTTACTTCAACAGCACCGCCCCCTGCACTTGCCGTATATTCTTTTTCTTCTAATGCTTTCTGGTTTTCTTCCATCTGCTTCTGCATTTTCTGAGCCTGCTTCATCAGATTATTCATGTTGCCGGGCATTCCGCCTCCTGGAAATCCTCCACGTTTTGCCATTTTAATAAATCCTCCTATTTCTTATCAGTCTTCAATTACTACATCTGTGTGTATAAATTCTTTGATTGCATCATCAACGCTGATGCTGACAATGTTGCCTTTATTCAGATGGCTGTCTGCTTCCAGCATCATCTTCACTTCTACTTTTTTTCCAATCTTACCGGCGATAATCCGCTCCAGCTCTTCTTTGCGTTCCTCGCTTGCCACATAACGTTCACCCTGGAAATCCTTAAAGCACACAAACAGCCTGTCATCTTCCCCCTGGGCATTGTATTTGGGCTCAGCCATGGATAAGACGATCTTAAATCGTCCCTCGGTCTCGGCAACAATGCTGTTCCAGATCTTCTTGACTTCCTGCAGATCTTGAGGCGCTGCCTTTTCAAGCTTTCTTCCTTGCGCCGGGATCCCGGCATTCACATTCTGCCCAGCATCCGGTGCTGTCCCGGTATTCACGGGTCCTGCCGGAGCTTCCGCGTTAACTGCACTATAAGCAGCGCCTGGAACACCCGCCGCACCATTAGAACCGGGTGGCTGAACCTGCTGTACGGCTATCCCGCTTTCCAGCTTCTTTTCCAGAAGGCGTATCCGCTCCACCAGTGAAATTTCATCCTTTTCCATTTCCGGCTTGCAAAGCTTAATCAGGGCAATCTCCAATAATATTCTCTTGGATGATGCATACTTGATCTGATTGGACAACTCAGAAAAAATGCGGATGAAACGCATCAGGGTATCTTCCCTGATCATCCCCGCCTCTTCCTGAAGTTTTTTCATATTTTCTGTTGATACATCCAGAACATCTTCCATATTATCAGAAGTTTTCAGAAGAAGCAAGTTTCTCATATACCAGGTGAAGTCTACCACAAACTGTGTCAGCTCTCTTCCCTGCATGACCAGCTCCTCCAGCTTCGCCATAGCTCCCGCCACATCATGGCTGAGAACCATACGCAGAATGTCACTGAATACATCGGTATCCACTGCCCCAAGTACTTCCAGTACATTGTCATAGGTCAATTTCTGCCCCAGATAAAAAGCGATGCACTGGTCCAAGAGGCTCAGGGCATCACGCATGGAACCATCTGCCTTTTTCGCAATGTAATTCGCTGCCTTCGCTTCTACCTCCACCTGTTCTTCTTCCATTAATTTATTCAAATGGGAACTGATCGTAGTCAGGGCGATTCTCTTAAAATCATACCTCTGGCATCTGGACAGAATTGTGATCGGTATCTTATGTGCCTCTGTAGTCGCCAGGATAAAGATTACATATGAAGGCGGTTCCTCCAGAGTCTTCAAAAGCGCATTAAACGCACCTATAGACAGCATATGAACCTCATCGATAATGTATACCTTGAACCGCCCCTCGGTTGGGGAGTACGCTACTTCATCACGAATCTCACGAATATTGTCCACACCGTTATTGGAAGCCGCATCGATTTCGATCACGTTCATGGAGCTTCCTGCAGAGATTGCCTTACAGGTGTCACATTCGTTGCAGGGATTGCCATCTACTGGATGCTCACAATTAACTGCCTTAGCCAGAATCTTGGCAATGGTAGTCTTGCCTGTTCCGCGGGTTCCGCAAAACAGGTACGCATGTCCGATTCTGTCTGCCATAATCTGATTTTTAAGTGTAGTTACTATATGATCCTGACCTTTTACATCTGCAAAAGTGTCTGGACGGAATTTACGGTATAAAGCAGTATAACTCATGCTTTACTCTCCAATCTATTAATCTCCGAAACTTATGCCGATCAGTTTTGCTTCCTTGATCAGCTGGTCATCCGGCGATACCATTTTCAACTTGCCTGCTACATCCTCCAGCGGAATCTTCTTAGCTTTTCCATTTACGATTCCCACCATGTATCCATATTCCTTATCCATAATACACTGTGCTGCTTCTGCACCCAGTCTTGTAGACAGAACACGATCATAAGGACATGGGCTTCCGCCTCTCTGTGTATGTCCCGGAACTGTGATCCGAATCTCCATGCCTGTTTCAGCCTGGATCTTCTCTGCAATTTCATAGGAAACGGACGGATGTCTCTTATTCTTTAACTTTTCTTTCAATTCTTTCTTGGACAGTTTTGCATCTTCTTTTGAAATTGCACCTTCTGCCACAGCCAGAATGGTAAATCCCTTTCCATCCCTGGAACGTTTGTCAATAGCTTCAATTACTTTCTTGATATCATATGGAACCTCAGGCAGTAATATTATATCCGCCCCGCCGGCAATTCCCGCATGGAGTGTGAGCCATCCAACCTTATGTCCCATTACTTCTACGATGAAGACACGGTTGTGTGATGCCGCAGTGGTATGAATGCAGTCAATGGCATCTGTAGCAATATTGGCAGCACTCTGGAAGCCAAAAGTCATGTCTGTTCCCCAGATATCATTGTCAATAGTCTTAGGCAGATGTATGATATTCAAACCTTCTTCCCGAAGCAGGTTTGCTGTCTTTTGTGTACCATTTCCACCCAGAATCACCAGGCAGTCCAGACGGAGTTTATAGTAGGTCTGTTTCATCGCCTCTACCTTGTCCAGTCCATTTTCATCCGGGACGCGCATAAGCTTGAATGGCTGTCTGGAAGTTCCTAAAATCGTCCCGCCTTTTGTGAGAATACCGGAAAAATCCTTGCTGGTCAGCATTCTGTAGTCTCCATAAATAAGCCCTTTATATCCATTTGCGAACCCGTATACTTCCAGCTCGTCCGCATTGGTGCTCAGCCCCTTTACGACACCGCGCATTGTTGCATTTAAAGCCTGACAGTCGCCACCGCTTGTTAACATTCCAATTCTAATCATATGACACTACACCTTTCCTGTTATAATCAAAGTGATACCAACCACTTTGTTCCTTATATTTCTCTTCAAACAGGCAGATAAACACGCCTCTTTGTTCATTATATATTATTTTTACTTTTATCACAATAACTTGAATAAAGTTTTTGCATTTTTCAAAAAATGTGATATACTATACAGGTGCACGGAGACGTATCGAAGTGGCCATAACGAGCTTGACTCGAAATCAAGTTGTCGGGCAACCGGCACGTGGGTTCGAATCCCACCGTCTCCGCTATTTTTAATTCACCATTTGCAGTCTTTCTTAGTAAGAGTGGATAAATATGCTAATCCTGTTCTATACCATCCACATTACTTATTCTTCATAAATTCTTATATTAAGCATTTGTAACATCTTTAATCCCACAACCTGAATAACACGGTAACTCATTCTTATTATACCACCCACACTCTTTTTTAGTTTTAGTAACTGATTTAGAACTTTCAGCTTCTACAATAATATATTTAACCGGGCAGCCGGCAGGGCGTTGTGCCATCCGTTCTGAGTCTTGTCAGAAATGGGGTGGTGCCGATGTACGTTACATACAGTGATTTATTCGCTTTTGTAATTATGCTTACATCCGTTATAACCTTAGTTATAACTATCATAAAGAAGCATAAAAAATAACGCCCTCGTCCTGATAAGATAAGGCGTTATTTTTTAGTCCATTATTACCAGAACGGATAGGTCACGACTATCCTCCGGCTGTCTTGTTAAGCATATTATAGTCAATGTTTAGATATTTGTCAAATAAAAGCTGTAAATTAAGTCTCTCTTTTTTTCTCTCTTATTGTATATTATTCAGGTTACATAGCACGCTTGCCGCCCTTCATCCGGGACAAATCTCCCACAAACTGGGACGCACAGCTGCCAGAAAGCAATTTTAAAACACGCTTTAGGACAACTTACTATGCCACACACACTCTTTCTTTTTTAATTTTAGCAAATGATTTCGAACTTTCAGCTTCTACAATAATATATTTAACCGGGCAGCCGGCAGGGCGTTGTGCCATCCGTTCTGAGTCTTGTCAGAAATGGGGTGGTGCCGAAGTACGTTACATACAGTGATTTGTTCACCTTCGTAATCATGCTTACATCTGTTATAACCTTAGTTATAACTATCAAAAAGAAGCATAAAAAATAACGCCCCCACTCTGGAAAGTATGCGTTATTTTTTATAACATATAATTACCAGAACGGATAGGTACCAGCTATCCTCCGGCTGTCTTGTTAAGCATATTATATTCAACGTTTAAAACTTTGTCAAATAAAACTTTAAAGTTATCCAAAAGTCACCCCTGAAAATTTTTATCTCTTCGTTTTGATACTGTGATTTCCCAAAAGACTATGCTATACTCATATTAATCAATATATAGAATACTACCTGGGAGGTATATCTCATTATGCAAAAACTAAAATATGTATTCATCCACATTATCAGCATCGCCATATTCTTTACCCTGTGCATCATAACCCCGTCCCTGGCAGCCTATGTCATTCTGCTTCTGCTGCTGGCAAGAATTGTTATTTTTCTCATACCTTCCACCGGGGATCGAATTCGTTTCCGGACAGAATCAAAAAGGGCGCTGCTGGTAATTGATCTGCAGGAAGGATTATGCGGGCAAAGAGGCTCCTACTCCAACAAAGAACCTTTTTTGAAAGCGGTAAATGACACGATAGTGAAAGCCAGGTCTGATGGAGACATGGTTATATATGTAAGACAGGTATTTTCTTCCCTGGACAATATTTTTGGCTGCCTTGCAATGGGCGGTAGGCTTTCCGGCTGGGATCATGGAAGTGATTTTGTAACGGGATTAGATATCATCAGTGATCATCAGTTTATCAAGCACCAGCAGGATGCGTTTTCCTGCAAAGCCCTTTCCCGCCTTCTTACGGATCATGAAATTAACACCCTGACGATTGTCGGGCTGGATGCATCTGCCTGCGTTTATAAGACCGCAATCAGTGCCCTGAGACGTGGTTATATTGTAAATATAAATTCAAAAGCCCTCCTGTCGAAAAGTAAGAGCATGTTAAATAAAATGCTGGATACTTTCCGCCAGAAAGGCATGTATGTTTACTAAACAGTATTTAAATTAGCTTTATCTGATTCCAGAGCGTGTAGAAATGAATCTTCTAGCAGACTCAAGAGCGTGTTTGAAAACTTTCTGACACGCTCTTGTTGTTCTTATTTATAGGAATCTTCTAAAATTTTCAAAACATCTTCATCACTCAGCTGAACCGGATCACCTGCATAGAGTCCACCCATGGTGGCTCTTGCATTATCTGCATATTTTTTCAGTTCTTCTTTTTTCATGCCATGGCTGCTCATTTTAATATCATCAACTCCGCAGACCTTTTGCAGCTCTGTCAGGGCATCCACAAAATCCATTGCAGTTTTTGCATCTGTTTTTCCAAGGGCTTTCGCCATCTGAACCATTCGTTCTTCACACTGATTTGTTTTTGCAAAATGTGTATAATATGCTTTACTGATTGCGATTAAAGCTTCGCCGTGTACAAAGTCCGGATGATATGCGCTGATAGCATGGGCAATACTGTGTTCTGACGTACAGGAAGAGGTGGATTCTACCATTCCTGCAAGAGTATTGGCAAGTGCCACATCTGCTCTGGCGTCCATGTTATCGCCTTCTGCCACTGCCTTATGAAGGCTTTTTCCAATCAGTTCTATTGCTTTTAGTGCAAACATATCACTCATTACATAGGAAATATTATTTAAATATCCTTCCGTACTGTGGAACAATGCGTCAAATCCCTGATATGCGGTGAGGCGTGATGGAACCGTCGTCATCAGTTCCGGGTCTACAATCGCTAACATGGGAAATGTCTTATCATATCCGAAACCAATTTTTTCGTTTGTCTCTGTCTTGGTAGTTACCGTCCATGGGTCTGCTTCTGTTCCAGTTCCGGCAGTTGTGGTAATCGCAATAATCGGTAGCGGATTATTTGGTACCGGCAATCCTTTTCCACTGCCGCCCGATACATAATCCCAGTAATCCCCATCATTTGCAGCCATTACAGCTATCGCCTTTGCCGCATCAATGCTGCTGCCGCCGCCAAGACCCACTACAAAATCAATTCCGTTCTCTTTGCAGAAAGCAGCGCCTTCCATAACATGGTCTTTTATCGGGTTTGGCAGAATCTTGTCAAACAGCAGATGAGATACCCCTGCTTTTTCCAATTGCTTCTGTACTTTTTCAAGATAACCGTATTTCTTTACGGAGGTTCCTCCTGTTGTAACAATCAGCGCCTTCTTTCCCGGCAATTCCTGCCTGTGCAGATCATTCAATGATCCTTTGCCAAATAAGATTCTGGTTGGAATGTAATAATTAAAATTCATGTTATATCCCCTTTCTATTATCTGTACATCCGTACAGCAGAATTGGTCATCTGTGACATCCTCATCTGTCTGTACCGGAGACTGTTTATCGATAAAGAAAGTATAAGTCTTAAAGCTAACTTGAAGTCAAGCTTTTTTTTCTTCCCTACACTTTTGCCCGTACCTCATCCAGCGTCTTGGAAATTCCATGGTGGATTGGCTTCCACTCCACCTTTTTAAACAACGCTGCGATGGATATGGGTATATAAGTAATCATAAACAGTGGAAAGGTAAATACATAAACAATTTTCTTATAGGCAGGAGCATGAATCCTTCTCCATTCTGTGACTGCCGTCAGCGCACCCATCGCCAGCATCATCAGATACCCATGTACCAAAAACTCCCCAATGGACTGCAGCAGCACCAATATGTCTGCATCTTTGTACACCAGGCTGACAATGAAACCGGCTGTATTTAATATACAGCTGAGAACAGTTAGAATGATTGCCGGCATAATTGACATCACCATATCATAGCAGGCATAGCTTCCTTTTTCAAAGATATTCCGGATCAGTTTACCGCCGTAGTTGGCAAATACCTGCATGTTTCCCTTTGCCCAGCGCAGCCTCTGGTTCCATGACTGGCGGAATGACACCGGCTGTTCATCATACAGAACTGCATCCGGGCAATAGGCTATGCGCTCTCCCTGTAAAATGCTGTCCACTGTAAATTCAATATCTTCTGTCAGCAGGAAATGATTCCATCCCTGATTTTTTTTCACAATGTCACTGTGAATTAAAAATCCGGTGCCGGAAACAGCACAACTGCTTCTTAATGACATTCGTGCCTGGTTTAAGTACCTGGATTCTCTTAAAAACCACAGGGAATATCCGGCAGATATCCAGTTATCCCCAAAGTTTTTGGAATTACGATAACTGGTGATAATGCGGTGCCCGTCAGAAAATGTACGGTTCATGTTTTCTATGTAACATTCGTCCAGCAGATTATCTGCATCAAATATAAAATAGCCATCGTATTTCTGATCCAGACCGGCAGCTTTGATATTCTGGAACAGGAAGCGCAGCGCATATCCTTTCCCCACCTGGGACGTATTAAAACGCTCCCAGACACATGCATGATTTGCCCGGGCTATCTCAGCCGTCCTGTCCGTGCAGTTATCCGCAACAACATATATATCTACGTATTTGGACGGATAGCTCTGGTTACGTATACTCTTTATCAGCTGTGCGATTACAGCCTCCTCATTTCTGGCTGATATCAGCACTGCATACCTATGGTAATTCACTTTTCCGGATGTCCCGGGTTTTTTGAGCAGTGCCGCCGCCACATAGAACAGCTGGTAAGAATAACAGCAGATAAATACCATGGCAATCAGATAATTTACATATTTAATCATTTCCATAACTTTCTCCTCCTTCTTTTGCGGCACCACGCACCGTTATCCCACGATATACAAGTAATCCGGCAATGCTGATCACAATTGTGACAGCAAATACAAGAATGGCAAACTGGTAATTCTGAACGCCCAGTGCATCACCTCCAACCGTAGAAGTTATAATGGAGGGAATTCTGGCTATTCCTGTAATTAAAATCCAGGTGGAAAGTCTCATTGTAGTAAGCCCGATCACATAGGTCATCAGATCTTTTGGCGTCCCCGGAATCAGAAACAGCAGGAACGTCAGTGTATTCAGCTTCTTCTTATTCTGCATAATTTTAAGTGACTGGATCTTCTCCCTGGGATAAAACACCTCTACCGCTTTTACCCCAAAATACCTGACGAAAAAGAATACCACAATACTTCCAAGCAGGGCTCCGATCAGGCAGAGGGCTGTCCCTTCAAATATTCCAAAAGCATAGCCCGCTCCTATTTCCAGCGGCTCTCCTGGTATGATTGCGATAATAATCTGCAATGCCATCATACCGCTAAATGCAACTCGCCCCCATATTCCATGACCGTCCACCCATGCCCGGAACTTTTCCGGCTGTGAGACAAATTCCAGCATTGGCCTCCCCACAAACCAGAAAACGGCAGCACTCATGATTATGAAAATAGCAACGCAAGCGATACTAATTAATTTTTTCCGCTTTAATGTCATAAAAAACTCTCCTTATCCGCCCTGGAAGTTTTCCTTCCGCAACTTTTAAGAAGAGTATAAAATACAATATTCAACAAATTATCAACTGCAACCTATAATTTTCTATAGAATTTCTTACATAATTCTTAACGCTGACTACAACATCATTTTAAAGTTCGCCTGAACAAGGCCTCCTCCGTTATGTCCATTGGCGCAAAATATAGAGCCTCCATGTTTTTCACTAAGAATCTTGCAGATATTCAGTCCCAGTCCAAAATGAGAATCGTAAACATTTTCCTTTTCTTTGTAAAAAGGCCTCACAGCCTGCTCCAGGGCTTGTTTGGTAAATCCTTTTCCATCATCGCCCACTGCTACGGAAAAGTACTCCCCATAGGCAAACAACTGCACATCCAATTCTTTTTTTCCATAGCGTACACCATTAGAAATTAGATTTTCAAAAACCTGCAGTACCAATTCCCGGTCCACTGAGATTTTTGAACACTTAAAATGAGTTGTAAATTTCAACGCCATCCCTTTTTCCCTGCAGAGTATATCGGCGCAGTCCCTGATCTGCTCTGCAAATTCCTCACAATCAATGACGCTGGTCTTGATATCCACATCCTCCAGCTTTTGCAGTGCATGCATACTGGAAACATAATTTTCCAGCCTTGTTACATGAGCGGACATGGTCTGAACGGTTCCAATGAGTTTTTCCTTGGATACTTTATCATCCGGCAGATATTTGGAAAGCATGTCCACATACCCCCGCAGTACTGTCAGCGGTGTTCGCAAATCATGGGAAAATGCGGCGTTTAAGCGTTTCCGCTCTTCCATTGCCCGCCACATCTCGCGGTTATTCTGATCCAGAGAAGACCTCATCTGCTCAAAGTTTCGGCACAGCCTTCCCATTTCATTGCTGCTGTTATAATAAATGTGAAAATCCAGATCCTGATGTCCGATTTTATTTGCCGCCTCCTCCAGAAGCATAATCGGTACCTTTAGCTTATTGCGGTAAAACAACAGTCCTGCCATAATGACAATAACCAAAAAGCTGAGGATTAAGGAAACACCTCCTCCTATATTACAGATGCGTACCATTCTGGCTTCTGAGGGGGTAAACTCATAATAGCTTCCGTCCGTGGTATGCACCCCGTAGCTGGTAGAGTACTCCAGCTGCTGATTCTGGGGTATTTTCCGATAGATGATATTTCTTTCCGTATTAGAGAATACAGCCTGTATGGATAGACTGCAAAACAATGCAATCAGGGTAAATACTACCATATAAAGCATAAAGGATTGCTTCAGAGACAAGTCACGAAGAGATAAGCCTTTTTTCTTTACCTGCTCCATTTATAGCCAACCCCCCAGACCGTTTCAATGTAGGGTTTACATCCAATGGCAGCCATTTTAGAACGGATACGCCTTACATGTTCTGCCACCACACTGCTGTCTCCCTGCCCGTCAAATCCCCATATCTTCTCATAAATACGCTCTTTGTCAAATATCTGGCCTGAATTCTGGGATAAAAACTCGATGATCTCAAATTCCTTTTTTACAAATCCAATTGCTTCTCCTTTATAATAGGCACTCTTTTCCGTATAATCAATGGTAAAATCCTGATCGAATTTTACTTTTGAGGAACATCCGTGGCGCTGTTCCCTGCGCAGGTGCGCCTCTACTCTGGCTCCATGTTCATCAATACTAAA
>NZ_JAWYAJ010000431.1:0-3836 GCF_034124845.1 Robinsoniella sp. | reverse complement strand
TCATTGCAAATCTGCATATCTGATTTCGGCGGTTGTCATCCGAAAAACGACTTGTTTTCACGCTTTCCAGGCTGACCTGGGTGGCAAGCACATAGCCAATTTTCTTTTGTCCGTCCGTACCCGTCATATGATGCATATAAACCGGAATCCATAGTGTAGTTTTGCTGCTGTTGAGCTTGGACGCGGCAACTAAAACAGCCGAATTTCGCTCGAAAGTTCCGAGTACCGATCCCGATGCCACAGGTTTTGCGTATACAACAACATTGGGGACGTTGGCTACCGCAAGTATCGTGTTACTTTTTGCTTTTTTCAGCAGCCCTGCCACTTTTTTATTTGCCTGAACCGTTAAACTGCAACTGTATTTTCCGATAAATTTATTTTTAGTATTATAAACTTTAACGGTAATGAGTGTTCTTCCGGCCTGTTGAAGTTTGATATAGGGAAGCCTGTACGGAAAACGTGTTTTACGATAGCTTACACCTGCCACTTTTTTCTTAGAGCTGGAAACTATGAAACGATAACGCTTTGATACATTTTTAAGACCCAGCGTCCTGGAATTTGCAGAGCTATAAAAAACAGGAATTTCGTTGCTGGTCCCAAACTTTACCTGGAAAGTACGGTGTGAAAACATGGTTGTTTTGTTACGGGCTGCTTCTGTATGTAAGCCTTGCGTTAAAAACAAGAATAGAATTGAGAAAATACAAATGAATTTAAGGTAAGACCGAACTATTTTCATAACAACAGCGCTCCCTTCCTATTCTGAAAGCGGTTCCATTAATTGGTCAGAAAATGCCGCTGCGAAAGCGGTTAAAATAATCAGCCATGGTTTCCGGTGTTTCTACGGTTCCGTGCAAAAGCCATTCATACAGAATCTGGCGAAATCCGCCGCATACATAGAGATGACAGTAATATTCAAAGCGTGTTTCCTCAATATCCTCACAGGGGAAAAAATTACTTGCCAACGGCGTGATTTTATCGAATGCTTTTTCAAAATAATCAAATAAATTCTTTTTATTTAGAAAGATCAGCATTTTCGCATATGGTTTCCAAAACCGGAATACAATTAAGGCATATTCATAATAGCTGCAGATCTGTTTTTTCTCAAGTTCACCGATAAATTTTTTGCAGATATCCTGTAAATAGCACTCAATAATTTCATCCTTTCCTGTAAAATTCCTATAAAAAGTTTTACGAACCAACTGAGCACGTTCTGCAATATCTGTTACGGTAATCTCTTCGTATGACTTTTCTTTCAATAATTGCATGAACGCATTAGTAATCATTTGACGTGATCGAATTGAGATCGGGTTATTACTTTTCTCCATTTTATACCTTGTTACATTGCAGTTCAATCTGCAAGCCTTTCTGTCTTTTCTTCTGTTTACCTAATCCAATACTTTTTCTATAAATCAGATGATATGGACTTGAGAATACAATGACACAAACCATAGATCATTGTGTAACCTGGGGCAAAACTATTGACACAAATGTGTAATTTGATTATACTCGACTTCAACAAATGACACAAGTGTTACATTTGAATAGTGACAGAAATTGGAGGATAATTTATGACCACAATTTATTATTTTACAGGTACCGGGAACAGCCAGATGATTGCTGAAGAACTGGCATCTATACTTCCGGATTGTAAAACTGAAAAAATAACCCCGGAACTGGCAAAAGGAACTTCGGTGAGCGGATGCGCAGGTGTTGTATTTCCCGTATATTTTCTGGGTTTGCCCCACATTGTACGTGAATTTCTGACAAATGCAAAAATGCAAAAAGGAACCTATTGCTTTGCAGTGGCAAATATGGGAAACATGACTGGAAATGCCCTTCCCTTCATCCGAAAGATATTAAAAACAAAGGGAGTCTGTCTTCAGGCGGAATACGCAATTAAAATGCCGGAGAATTATACACCGATGTTTAAACCAGAGACAAATGCAGAACAAAAAAAGCTCTTCCATGCAGCAAGGCAAAAAATCAAAGTAATCGCTGACGATGTACGAAACCGGCGAAAATTAAAACCGAAATTTTATCACCCGCTGTTCAATGTTTACCACAATTTTATGCATAGAGATATTGCGAAAATGGACAAAAACTTTACCGTCCAATCCACGTGTAACGGATGTGGAAAATGTAAGAAAATCTGTCCGGTATCCAATATTTCAATAGAAAACGGGATACCGGAATGGCATCACAACTGTGAATATTGTTTTGCCTGCCTGCATTATTGTCCGCAAAAAGCCATCAATTGCGGCAAAAATACAATTAATAGAGAACGCTATCAAAATCCATATATCAAGCGCTGATCAGAGTCACATTTAGCCGCATACGGTTATGGTGTAATCCGCCTCAAAAGTTTCGCCTGCATCTAACTTTTGAATTCCGGACTTATCCTGGATATTTCCTTTAAATCCTGCATCATCTGTCCGGCCATACCATGGCTCCAGGCATACAAAGGGGGCACCTGGTTTTGTCCAGATTCCCACATAGGGGAATCCCTCACAATTGATTTCTATATAAGGGGTTTTATCCGGTAATGCAAGTCCTACTTTTTGCAGCTGTGCATGTTCAAAAATCCATACACCGTCCTTAAACAGATCATTTTTCAGCGGGCAGAATCCATCCTTTGCGGTAAAGATTTCCGGTTTTTCTGTGAGCGCCAGACCATTTTCGTTAATGCGCAGGCATGTGTAATTCTCTTTATCGGAATACAAATTCAAATAATAATCCTCCTGCGTCTCTCCCGCTTTAACCGGTGCAAGAAAAGCCGGGTGGGCTCCGATTCCAAAATACATGGCTTCTGCTTGCTCATTTACTACCTTCCAGCAGATTTTGATTTCATTTCCTGATAAAATATGTGTAATATAAAGGGAAAACTTAAATGGGTACTTATTAAAGCTGTCATCTGTCCAGGTTAGTTTATGGCAAATGAGGTTGGGCTGGTGCTCTTCTACTGTAAATACGCTGTCTCTGGCAAATCCATGTTGTCCCATCCGATAGCTTTTATTATGATATTGATACTGTTCATCCTGAAGTGCACCTACAAAGGGAAAGAGTACTGGTGCGTGTCGGTTCCAATAAGCGGGATCTGCATTCCATAAGGCCTCTCTGCCGGCGTTCTTATCATATACCCGTGCAAGCTCAGCACCAAAATCATTTACTTCTATTCGTAACGCTTCATTTTCTAAAACTCTGGTTTCACTCATAACCTGTCTCCTTTTCATAATGAAAGTTTATGTACCGTGTAAATTACACTATTAGCTAAAGCACATTATTATTATTATTTTACTACAACCCGGCCGGATTTTCTATTCATTTTAACGGCTTCTTCCATAATATAGAAAAAATGGTTACATTCAGACCGTGCCATACACAGGGCCGCACGGTATCGGAGCCAATAAAAAGGCAGCATTCGGGCATCGGCCCCTCGCCAAAGGCGACTTTAAATGGGCAGATGCTGTTACTGTGAGCATCCGAAGGGTGTCTACAGTAACAAAAAATGCAAAATAACGGGCACAAAATCCGGAAACAGTTTTTGTGAGACAGTCATTTTGCATTTATCATTTGTTTTAGTTAGAGTCTGTATTTAAACAAGTTCTTTTTAAAGAATTTCCACATCAATTAATTTATGATTTATGACATCTATCAGTCCTTTATCAGTAAGCCCCAATTCCGGTACGGTGGGCAGAGAGATGAAGCTTAATGACATAAAGGGAGCAGACATATTACATCCCAGGTTCTTAGCTGCATCATTCATAACATCCAGTTCTTCCATTATTTCATCGGCATTTTTTTCGCTCATCAATCCGCCAATTGGCAGACACATCTGG
>NZ_JAWYAJ010000430.1:0-3073 GCF_034124845.1 Robinsoniella sp. | reverse complement strand
GGCTTTTTACAACGGGAACCAGGAGGTATTCCGGTTTATTGATGTTTTTTATATTATGAATGTGGAAAAAGGGTCTCCATGGAGAAACCATTTAATTCATCAATATAAAGACGCAATTACAAAAGCAGGTTTTTCTGGAATCCATATGGATACTTACGGATTTCCCAAAAGGGCGTATTCCCATTTGCAGGAGCAGCCAAGGCTGGTGAGACTGGATCAGGAATTCTGCGGGCTGATCGATGAGACGCGAAAAGGACTGGAGGAAGCAGCGGACGATCCATGCCTTGTATTTAACAACGTTGGAAACTGGCCGGTGGGTGAAACGGCGAAAAGCACAGTGGACGCAGTGTACATAGAAGTATGGTCACCTTATGACCGCTATTGCCATATTAAGCAGCTGATACAGGAAGCAAAGTATTTCTCAGGAAATAAAAAACCGGTAATTCTGGCAGCATACCTGGCACCATTTCGCACGGAATCCGATGCTTTGGCTGCGAATGCGGCGTATATTCTGACCGCTGCCATTGTTTCTAATGGTGGATATCATCTGCTGCTGGGTGAAAATAATGCAGTATTGACACAGGGCTATTACGGCGACTATAGCATCATGCCAGACGAAACCGCAGTTGTTATGCGTAAATATTATGACTTTATGATACGCTATCTGAACATATTCTATGACCAGACGCTGCAGGATGTATCCATGACACATATCGGATGGGATAACTATGAATACCAGTGTGGATTCCAAAACTGGAGCGTCAACGCAGAAGCAGGAAAAGTCTGGATTACAATCCGGGAAAATGAAAAATTAAAATGTCTTTATCTGATAAATCTGTGTGGCTGCGGCGAAGATAACTGGAACAAAGGGAAAGCAGAGCCAATTATACAGAAAGATTTGACTTTTACTGTAAATGTGGATGGTGATATTCAGGGAATTTACTGCGCCAGCCCTGACAGAGATAGCTGTAAAAGTGAATCCCTGGAATACAGCTATATCCAAAATGAGAAAGGGAAGTTTGTGACGTTCACTGTAGCGGAACTTTTTGTTTGGACGGTTGTATATTTGAAGTTGTAAAAGATGGGTGTTTGCTGAGGAAAGGACGCATTATCAAACCTTTCCGAAGTGCTTTTAGGCGGCACGCAGATACTCACCGAGAAATCATGATGCATTTCTCGGTGAGTATTCGCAGGCTGCCTATATCCTGCGTAAAGTCTTTTGCCGTCTGGCTTTTATTTGCATCCATGACATTGCGGGTAATACCGTCAATATCTTTTTCCAGTTTGGCTAATGATGTGCCGCCCAGACGCAGTCTCCATAAAATAATCGTTTTCCATTTCCCTTTAATCATGTCATGTACCAGTTCTAATGGACAGGTATATTCATTTCTCATTTTCATGTTATTATTTCCATATCTATTTTAATACAGTATCATAAACGGCACAGAGGTTCAACAGAAAATTATCAGTTTGATTCCAGCAATCCTCTCTCTGCAAACACCTTTTTGGCGGTTTGAATGGCATTCAGGACTTTTGGAAACCCGGTATAGGGAACGCATTGTAAAAAGGTCTCCGTTATTTTTTCAGGAGGAATGCCTACATTAAGTGCGCCATTAATATGTACTTCCAGCTGCGGTTCGCACCCTCCCGCAGTCAGTAGGCTGGTTATGGTAATCATTTCCCGCTCACTGAGAGATAATTCCTTACGGTCATAGATATCTCCAAATGCAAATTCTATGATGTATCTTCCCAGATCAGGTGAAATGGAACGCAATGATTGAATAACCGCTTCGCCTCCAACGCCATCAATTTTCTTCAAATTTTCCATTCCTGTTTCAAATCTTGTTTTCTCCATTTTCTTTTTCCTCCAAATCATTTATAATCTAAGGATATGATTTAGACTATAGTCTAAGTCAAGCACTTTTTTGATTTTAAACAAATGAAATTTATTTGAGATTCATATGTGGAATAATTGGAGGCAAAATGAAGGTATAAATGAGGTATAATTGAAGGCATAAATGAAGGTACAAATGAGATGAAGGCAGGGATATGACATGACAATTGGAGAATTTGCGGAAATAACCGGAATTAGTTCCTATACATTGCGTTACTATGAGAAGAAAGGCCTGATTCATGTAAGGAGGGATTCAGGCGGGCGGCGGGATTACTGTGAAAGCGATGTAGAATGGGTAAAGTTCATACAGCGTTTGAAAGAAACGGGTATGCTATTAAGAGACATCAGGCATTATTCGGACTTGAGGTACGAGGGGGATGCAACTATGGGGGAGAGAATGGAATTATTGATACGCCATCGGGAATCCGTGGTGGAAGAACAGAAAAAATGGGATGAATATCTGAAAAATCTGGATGGGAAGATCGCATTTTACCAGGATAAAATCAGATGATTGCATAAGTTTGGAACAAAAGCGTTCCATACTTTCTATTGACGCAATACCGCAGACCCATCTGCGGTATGCAGGGGTATAATTATGAAAAATACGGAGGATACAATGGAGCGTTACTACTATAATCACATGAACAAAATACAACAAAAGGTATACCTGGCAATGAAGGCAGGGCTTACAGCCATGGATTCTGCATTTCTTGTACCCAGGCTGGAGATTCGGGAACTGGGAGAGATTTTTTTCAAGTTGAGGCTGGATTGTCCGGATATATTTTATGCAGTAAATCTTCAATTTCGATCCTATCAGGGTTCCGGCAACGTGGAGGTTGTCCCGGAATATCTGTTTGACAAGGGGAAAATAAAAGAGCATCAAAAGGCAATGAATGCCAGAATAACAAAATTAATCCGGCCGGCAATGTCTATGACGGATTTAGAAAAGGAATTGTTCATTCATGACTTTGTATGCAGCAATGTACGCTACGACAAACTGAAAAAGCCGTATTCCCATGAGATTATCGGTCCCCTTGGACAAGGGGTGGGTGTATGCGAAGGGATCGCCAAAACGGTTAAAATTCTCTGTGATGCTCTGGGAATCTGGTGTATTATTCCAATCTCAGATGCTAACCCGGACAAGAAAATCAAGTACCGCCACGCCTGGAACATCGTTAG
>NZ_JAWYAJ010000429.1:0-9093 GCF_034124845.1 Robinsoniella sp. | reverse complement strand
CAAATCCTCCTTCGTTTAGCGCGTGTTTGCAAATGGCGGAAGTAAATTTTCAAACACGCTTTCGTCCAATTCTAACATTAGGAATACGACATCAGCATGTCGCATTCCTAATATTTATTTTTCATTACTGCAGACTGTCAAAAAAGGATTCTGCAAAACCCATGGTAACACCGTAAGCAGATGCTTCCTGTTTGTATCTTCCTGTTCTGATATAGGATGTATCTATATCGAAATTATTGTATTTCAATACCCTTTTATTCAGATCCATGCGGAACTCTTCCAGATAACCGCCCACATAACCGCCCAGTATCATATTGCAGTCAAATGCCATGCGCAGATTGGTAATCGTTACAGCCAGATACTCCAGATATTCATCCCAGACCCGGAGACATTCCTCATCATTTTTTCTCAGCCTGTCAAAAAACAGTTCCAGACTTCCACCGGCATGTTTCATCAGGACTTTTGCAGCGCAATAGGCATCCACACAGCCTTTTTTGCCGCAATAGCAGGTTTTGCCGTCTTTTTCAATTACCATATGCCCAAACTCTGCACTCTTAAAATTTTCCCCCAGATAAAGTCGGTCATGCAAGAAAATTGCTCCGCCCACCGTATTGCTCAATGACAGGTATATGGTATTCTCGGTCTCGCTGCCAAGTTCCGCATATGCGGCACTGTTTGCATCGTTCTCCAGCGCAAAGTCAAAGTCAATAAACTCATCTAAGCATTTAAAACTCACATTGCTCACGCCCAGTGTATGGGAACGGATCAGGACTTTCTGCTCCCGGTCTACTATTCCGGGCAGAGAAATGCCAATCCCCAGAATCTTTTCATTCCTGACTTTTACTTTTGAGATAAAATCCCGAATCAAATCGCCCAGTGTTTCATAATATGCAAAATCCGGAGCAAACATCTTTCTGGTACGTTCAATCTCCAGAAGTTCTTTTTTCATATTAACCAGCACTATGGTAATATGGTGGTTGGTGATATCAATCCCTATCACATATCCGATATCCGGAGCTATGGAAATCGCTTTTGCCTTGCGCCCGCCGGTAGACTCATAGACCCCGTTTTCCACGGCAATCCCCTCCGCAACCAGTTCTTTGACATTTTGCAGTGTCGTTGGCATGCTCAACCCCAGGACATTTGCAATCTCAGCTTTGGATGTAACCCCTTTGGATGAAATAAACTTGGCAATCCGAATTTTGTTATTTCTTTTCGTTTCTGCTATTTTCACATCTTTTCCCATATTATTTATAACGGCCCTTCTTTATTTTCTCAGAGATATCACGGAGTTCTTCCTTAGACAGCTGATCCAGGTTTTCCAGTTTTTCCAAAAACACACCGGCTGTTTCATCCATTTTGTTCTGTATAAATTCCAGGTAATAGCTCACCACAACTCCTGGAATAAGGGCAACGATCAGAATACCATAAAGTCCCAATACCACGGTACAGATTCGTCCCACAGCCGTAACTGCATAATAATCTCCGAATCCAATAGTAGTAATGACACTGAATGCATACCATAAAGCATCTCCATATGTCTTTACCTCAGGCTCTGCCGCCAGAAATACAAAAGAGATTCCCAGGATAAACATCAAAAATCCATTTAGATCTTATCAACATTTGTTATCTTTAAAATTTTCCACAGTCTTTTTAATTTTTTCATTTCATATTCCTTTATCTGTCCGCTTCCAGACTAGAGCGTGTTTGAAAATTCATTCCCGTCAATTTTCTCCACTCCCATCAAATACCAGCATAAAAACACTGCCATTTATGGTACAGTATAGTTAGGAGGTGTTCATTATGAAGAAAAAGAAAATCCTAATTACATTGGTATGCCTTGCTTCCCTTTGGGCTTTTGCTCTCTTTAAAGGTCCGGAATACAAAGTAGTAAATGCATTTAATACCGAAGCTAACCGTACCAATACCTGCGTATTGAACATTATTGTAACAAACACCTGGTCATCTGCCCAGTTAAAAGAAATTGCGGTGGAAACCTACAAAGAATACCAGCATGAGAATCCTGACTCTGATACCGATTCCTTTACGGTAAAATTCTATCACAACCAGCATGATCTTGAAAACGGACAAAACTTTGACGAAATCACTTTTGACCAGAGTCTATTATAAATTTAATGCACATCAACCGCAAAGTGAGGCATACATGCCTGACACTTTGTAAAGACGCTGCCCCTAAAATATAAAGCGTAATGAAATTAAACCACGCTGTCTATTTTCGGGGCAGACTCTCCAATACGTAAGTTAGCTGGCAGACTCCAAGTCAAGTACATCACGTGATCCTGCACGTTCCAGCCTTATAATGTTTTCACAAATTCCCTGGCTGTATCTAACCGTTCCCGAAACTCTCCATAAAAATCACTGCCCGATTCATAGGGCATTAAATAAAAATATTTCAGTATGTACATCCCAATCTCTTTCATCAGATGCTCATTTTGGTCACTTTCCAGCATCTTCTGCATATCTTTTAAAAAATAATGCCATTCTACAATAAATTGTTCATAGTTTTTTGCGTCCGGTGTATCAATCCATTTTCGAACCTTTACCTTCGATCTGTTATCCTTTTTGCACTCATGAATCTGCAAAAAATATTGAAAAGAATTGTTCTCATAGAATCTTCCAAGGGGGAAAATTCTGCATATACCCGGACGGAATTTATGGATACTGCATCTTCCCTCTTTATTTAAGAAAGCGCAGCGCTCCGAACCTTCCGCCATTTTCAGGTTTGGCAGGATCATGCTGTCTACGATATTCAATGTAACTTTCTCCTTCAGCAATTCTTCAAAAGAGCAATTCAAATTTGTAGTTAAACGGAATATATCCAGCGGATCCAGAATTATGGAATCCCCCATCCCCTGACAGCAGGCGGAACAACCGCTGCAATCCTGACAGTCTGCTTTTACCATATCATTTAATCCATATAATTTTCCATCGGATATTTCCTGCAGATTTACTTCTCTGATCATTTTATTTTCCTCATATTACTTTTTATTTTAATAAACATTATTATATGGTATCAGGTATATATTTTCAATAAATATCGGCTGAAAATGCAAGACAGTCCCTTTTTAAGAAACTTTTTCTTATTTTATCCTGTTTTGATCAGAAAACCTATATTTCTTATTGACATGACTGCAAATATATATTAAACTATTAGTGTAATAACAACTAATGTTATTACTTTCTCTCATAGCCCGGATCCCACGTCCGGGTTATACCTTCTGAATTTACAAATACTATAAAAGCTCTGGTTTTAATCCCGTTTCCATCCCGGAATTCTTTGACAATGACAAGTTCCCTTATTATAATACATATATAGATGCTGATAATTTGATATTTGACGAAGTCAGGGGGATAAGATTATGAAAAAATACGAGTACAAATTTGTGGAAGTGCCCAAAAAAGAAAATGGCCGAAAAACTAAGGCGGGAGATACTTTTGAAGAATGTAAAGAAGTCATACTTATGGAAGCAGAAAAAGGATGGCGGTTAAAACAGATCGTGGTACCATTTAATGAAAAAACCGGAATTTATGCCGCCATGAATTATCAAATCATTTTTGAAAGGGAATCACTGTAATCAGTTTATAAAATCAGCCGGATCATGCAAAAAATGGGGAGTGGAGGAATATCATGAACGCTATGGTATCCCCATAGCGTTCATGATATTCCTCCACTCCCCATCTTCGTGCACACCTCATCTGCTAAGCGTCTGCCATCACCGTTCGTTTGCGTGTATTATTAAGCTCTCCTGCATTTTTTTAGGAGCACACATCCACTTTCAGGCACATGCCAGATCTGTGCCCCCATCTTTACATAGAAACGGTCTTTTTGGGTCATATTTCCCATACAGTCAAATACTTCTCTGTCAAACATCCCCTCTTCTTTTACCGAAAGGATCAGCTCTGACCGGCTGGTACCATTTACAAAAAGCATCTCATCATAACACTTTTCCATTTCGATTAGCTCTGTAAGATGATAAGTACAAACGAATGTATTCTTATGGATTCCTTTGATGACACTATATCTTTCTGTAGGATGCAGCGGTATAAATTCTCCATCTGTAAAAGCCTGTTTATACCTTATCCAAAGGGAACAATAAAATTTCAGCATCTGATAATGTTCCTTCTTCAGCTCTTCCAGCCGCATGGATATCTGCGGTACACTGAATAAAATCTGAATGATCTGAAGTGCTGCACTTTCTACCGGGTCCTCGTAATGCCACATGACCATATCGGAATGCACAGCGCTGTCTCCTGCAATCAAGCGGATATCCGTAACCCGGACTTTGTTTTCCACGTCATCCATGGGACAGTCTACCGCACGAAAAATATTTCCATAGGTACGCATTCTCGGTCCGTTATAGGTCTGGCGGAATTCCAGCAGGATATCAGGCTTTATCTGCTTAAGCCTGCTGATACAGTCCGTCATTAACCGGTCTGCGGCTTCTTCAAAAGACTGATAATCCCTTCTTTCATCTGATTCCCTGCCGCTGACCCCCGTCACGACAAACTCGTCCACAAAGTCCAGCTTAAAGCCGTCCAGCCCCCACTCAGCCAGTGCTTTTTCATATAGTCCGATTATGAATTCCCGGACCGCCGGATATCTTGGGTCCAGCACATGCCATTCTCTTTGTGCATCGGGATCGATAAGCATATCCTGAAAACGTGCAAAGTTAGCGGATCTCTCTCCGATAAACGGTACACTATACCAGAACATAGCACGCATTCCAATCTGATGGAGGCTGTCCGTAAATTTCCGGATGTCAGGCATCTTTGATCTGGCTGCTTCCCAGTCCCCACAGTATGCATACCCCCTGGCATTATCCTCTGTCTGCCAGCCGTCATCGATGATTACCGTACCACAGCCCAGTTCTTTTGCCAGCGTACACTGCTTTAAAAGTTCATTCTGACTGACCCGCTGGTGATAGCTGTACCAGGTGGAGTACACAAGCTCTTTGGCATTTGGCGGAACGAAAGCAGGAGCCATTCCCTCCAAAGTTTCCCACCACCGGGATAATTCTTGCAGACTCTGATAATAGGGAATCTCTCTCATATCCAGCCGAATGGTTATCTCATATGATTTTCTGGGGACCGCTTCCCGGCAAAACAATCTGATTTCAAACTCATATTCCCCGGTTTCTTCCACCGGCAGAGCTTTTAATCCAATAGTGCTTAAGGTGTCGGAAAGTCCGATACAGGCGCAGTTTTTCTGGCTAGGAGCAAGCAGGCATTCCACCGGGGCACCCGTAAATCCATTGGTGAGATATAAATTCTCAAACCAATCGGAATTCAGCCCCTTGATCAGATGTAATTTTGGTGACCATCTGTAATGTACCTGGATTGCCGGCACATAAATCCTTAAAGTCAGAGGCGTAAAGACTGCCTCCTTTTCTGACTGCACAGTAAAGTGTATAAATGCCACCTCTCCTTTTTGTTCTTCCTGGCAAGTAACAGCTCTTTCTCTCTGGGGCGGAATCGCTCCGATTCTATATGTTAATTTATCCATTTGATACTCCTAACTCTTAACTGCTCCGGCAATCATGCCATCCACAATATATTTTTGTGCCGCACAATACACAACCAGGATCGGAAGAATGGACAACACAATAAATGCACACACATAGTTCCATTTATATGTCATATACCCCACAAAACTGTAGATACTCAGCGGTACGGTATTCTTTGCCGTGTCTGTTACGAAATATAATGAGATCTGGAAATCATTCCATACACCCATAAATGTAATAATTACATTTGTAAAAATAGCAGGTTTTAACAACGGGAAGATTACCCGGTAGAACATATTGAAGAATCCTGCTCCTTCCAGCATTGCCGATTCATCCAGTGCTCTTGGAATACCTTTAATTACACCGGAATAGATCATGATACTAAGCGGCATTCTGGCTGCAATATGTATTAAAATAATGGAAGCATAGGTACCGCTTAGTCCCAGTGTCTTAACGATAATAACCTCAGGAATCAATGCCAGCGGTGCAATCATTCCGATTAGAAAATATCCGGAAAGTACTTTGCTTGTTTTATCGCTGCGCCGTGAGATGATAAAGGCCGTTACGGAAGAGATCAAAACGGTAAGCAGTACAACCAGTCCGGTTATGATAAAACTATTTTTAAATGCCCGCAGCAGCTGTCCTTTTTCAATAACATAGCTGAAGTTTTCCCACAGAAATACTTTTGGAAGTGAAAGGGTTACTACTGCTGATTCTTCCACGGATTTAAATGCCGTCAGAATGACGAGAAGAAATGGGAAAATTACGGCAAATGTCATGAGAATGCAGATCACATAGACCGCTGTTTTTGAAAGAACTCTTTTCGTTTTTAAATTTGCTTTCATCAGATATCCGGCTCCCTTCTCCTTAAGAAACTTAATAACGGGGAAATAATAATAACGATCAGCAGAAACTGTACCAGGTTAATTGCAGATGCGTAACCAAGTGTCCCAACCCTCATGGCATCATATGACAATTTACTGATTACCTGGGTTGCTCCGTTGGGTCCACCATTGGTCATGGACATTACGATATCAAATATATTAAATCCACCAATGACACATAAAGTAATGGTTGTATTAATCGACGGCGTGACAAGGGGCAGGGTGATGGATTTTGTGGTCTGCCACGCACTTGCACCATCAATTCTGGCTGCCTCATATAAATCACCGGAGATGGACTGAAGTCCCGCCAGTATAATAGCGGTGTTAAACCCGATCCACATCCAGGATTCCACCGTACATACGGAATAGAGCACCACATTGGTATCTCCAAGCCAGTTCAGTGCTAATGCACCAAGTCCAATATTATTTAAGAAGATATTCAATATCCCCGTATCCGGCTGCAGGATAAAGGTAAATACATACCCGATTACCAGTGCACCGATGGTACATGGCAGGAAGATCACTGCACGGAAAAAATTCCTTCCCTTAAATGCCCGGTTCAGCAAAAGGGCAAAGCACAATCCTATCCCTACTTTAATAATGGTTGTTATTACTGCAAATTGAAAAGTATGGCCTAACGCCGGAAGAAAGCTTTGGGAAGCAAAAAGATCCAGAAAATTAGAAATGCCGATAAAATTTGGCGCTTCAAAATTGTAAATGCTCCAGTCCGTGAAGGAAAATATAAATCCTCCCCCAATGGCAAAAATATAAAATATGGTAAAAACAGCAACGCCCGGAATAACAATATAAAGTGGATAATATTTCTTTTCCAGTTTATTCATGCTGCTTTTTTTCTTCTTTTCTTTCATACAGCTCCTTTCTATACAAAAACCACCTCCGTATGAACGATGGTGGTTTGTACTCTCAGGGCAAGTGGCTGGAATGAATTTCCATACTTGCCCTTACTCAGATTTTATTTAAATCCTTCAAACCCTAACTGTTTTCCTACTGTTATAACTGCATCACTCCAGATTTTCGCACATTCCTCCGGTGTCTTCTGTCCCAGTAAATCAGAGAGAAATGCACTGTTTGCATCATCTGACGGTGTTATAACATATGTCTGGTTATAATGAATCTGTGTTTTGCCTTCATCGATATATTTCTGTGTGTCCTTTAAAGTTCCGCTTAAATTCGGCGCATCCAGATCATTCCATACGGAAGTACATGCTCTGGTCTTCATATTGAGAAGTAAATTATCGTCTTCAGCCATAAAACTGATAAAATCTTTTGCTGCATCCGGATTCTTACACTGATTGGAGATATAATATCCGCCCGGACCTGCAATTGCAAGCTGGCTGTCACCATCTGCTGAAGGTGCTGCAAACATTCCGATATTTCCCTCGCCTGCCGGCTCTACTTTCACATATTCGGGATCTGCCCAGTCACCCATATACATCATAGCAGCCTGTCCGGAAGCAAGGGCTTTCTGTCCCATCTCATATGTTGCAGTGGACATATCTGAATTTAAATATCCTTTATCTACATAGCCTTTTAATCTTTCAAACATCTGTGTAAATTCCGGAAGAGAATCCCAGCGGATTTCATTCTTATTTAATTTTTCTAATGCATCCGGGTTCTTACTGAGAATATTAGGCCACTCAGCGTTCATGATCTGATTTACTGTCCAGGAATCAGCCATGGATACATAGATCGGCGTAATACCTGCATCTTTTAATTTAGCACATGCCGCATCAAACTCTTCGTATGTTTTAGGTACTTCCAGTCCGTTATCCTTAAATACTTTTGTGTTATAAACGATACCAAAGGAATTGACACCGCCATTTGGGAAGCAATACACTTTTCCATCCGAATGCGTTACAAATTCCCTGCCTGTTTCCGTTAACTTCTGAACCCATGCTTCGCCGGATAAGTCTACCAGATTTTTTTCATGCTGGTATGATGTAGACTGGGTTCCGGTATCTCCGATAAAGATATCCCACATGCCGCTTGTAGACATTTTTGTCTGTAAAAGAGAGTCGAACTGGTCATCATCAATTGCCTGGATATCCAGTTTATTTCCCGTTTTTTCTTCCCAGTTTTCTTTAAATGTTTCAATATTGGAGATTTCTACGTGGGATGCTTTTAATCCAACGGTAATGGTTACACCGCCTTTTGCTTTATCACCGGATGCCGAAGCTTCGGAAGTCTGCTCTTTGGAAGTGTCCGCGTCCGCAGCTTTTTTGTCTCCGCTCTGGCAGGCTGCTGCTGACATCATCAGGACAGCTGCAATCCCTGCTGCCATCACCTTTTTTGCAAGATTTTTCTTTTTCATACAATTCCTCCTTATTCTTAACAACTGTTATTGTGCTTTCATTATATAAATCATGTGGTCATTTTGGAATGTACTTTTCTGTCTGGTTTGTATATATTTTTTTGACATCCCTCATATTACCTTTACTGACTTTACCTTACTCCAGTTTCCATATACTTTCGAATTTCCCGCTTTCTTATAGCTTCTGACCCGAACGTAATACGTCTTTCTGGTTTTTAGCTTTTTCAGTTCCAGCCGGGTGGTTTTATTTTTCGAGACCGTTTTTACCTTTGTCTTTGACCCGGCAAATTTTTTACTGAGGGAATACTGCACCTGGTATCCGGAAGCCTTTTTATCCCGCTTCCAAACTACC
>NZ_JAWYAJ010000428.1:0-15777 GCF_034124845.1 Robinsoniella sp. | reverse complement strand
CTGTCCAATTCCATCGTGGAGTAATCTCTGTGCTTTCTCATGGGACAGGTTCTTCCCGTCATCCAGCTGGTAGATCCAGTAAGATCCAAGCTGCGCTGCCATCTCATCCAGCGTCATCTGCCCCAGCAGATCTTCTACTCTTTCCTCTATAGAAAGTGATGCATCTTTATAATTCATTTCAAATCCTCCTCGTATCTTTTGTGGAAATTATAGCATGGGGGGATTTGGAATTTAATTCACTGTATTTCGATTTCTTGCATTATTTTACGGGGCAGTTATTTCCGCACACAGTTTTACATCCTTAAATATGACCACGCACAAAGAGCTTTGCATTTAAATGCAAAGCTCTAAAAACAATTATATCATTCCTCTCACAAGGCAAGGCAACTATTTTGTAATGCCAATATTATTCTGTATCACTGAAAAAATACCCTTGGATTTTTTCAAAGTCTTCCACATCATAAGCATAGCCTTTTCGGTGCAGCAATTCAAATGGAACTCCCATTACTTCTAAAAAATGATTATTATCATCAAAATTGTTACTCAGATAAAAATTTTTCCTTCTGATTCTCTGTTCATTGTTTTCTGCATTTTCATCTAATTCTTCAACAAGCAGCATAACATTATGTCCCGGAAACTTTTCAAACAGATGTTCAATAATCAATTTCCCATATCCTTTTGACTGATACTCAGGATCAATCGCAATATAAAAAACATAGACAATTTTTTCGTATAGTGTATAATAGGTTAATCCCGCTAAATCACCATTTTCAAAAAGTCCAAGGAAGTTTCCTTTCCCCTCTTTTATTTTGTCGGTTAAAAGTTTAAAATCAATTCTTTCTTCCTTTGGAAAGGATTCTAAATAAAGATTTTCCAGTCCGTATTGTTGATTACCATCAATGGATTTAATTTGTATGTTCATTTTTAGTCTCCCAAAGCCTGTCTAATATTACTTTAGAAATTACTTCTGACAGGCTTTCAATTTTCTCGAATCAGACCATTATAATACCACATGAATCATTTTTCAAGGTAAAGATACTGATTTCATTCCAATCCTAAAATTCCAATATTGATATCAAAAAATCAGGATATCGGTTTCTTGGATCAGACTGTGGCCGGAAATCGAAAAATTTCTCTGGCATATTGCAAAAGAATCCATTATACTGAAGTCATTAATAAGAATGCACAAATAAACCTATAATACTCTGCTCACAAATCAGATGAAAACATTCAGGAGGCTGCCCATGGAAAAAATATTAAGCTGCTGCGGTGTGATATGCTCTGACTGTTTCCTTTCCGGAAGACTGCAAAGGGTGTCCCCAGGAAAAAGGAAAGGCATTCTGGCTGGAATACACCGGAGAGGATGTCTGCAGTATTTATCGATGCTGTGTAAATGAAAAGAAATACGCTCACTGCGGCAAATGCGCCAAACTGCCATGTGAACATTTTGATGGAGATGACCCTACCAAATCGCCGGAAGAAAATGCACAGGACCACATCCGGCAATTAGAGAATCTCCAAAACTGGAGCTAAACATATGAACCCATTTTGCTGTAAAGAGAATTTTAATATCTCCCTTCTCGTTCAAACTCAGCATTTCTTACACCACTGATCATAGCCAGTTCTTCAATAATATCTGCCAGTGATACATCTTCATTATAAGACAAAGTCAGTTCAATTTTAAAAATATGTGAATCTGTATTTTTTACCATCATATAAACAATATTCATATGATACTCTGTCACTATTTGCAAAACCTGCGAAATAGTCGCTTTTCCATTTAGAATTTCTAATTCCAGAGTAACCGCTCGTTTATGCTTTAACTGCCATCGTTCCAACATTCGAAGAAACTTGAGGGAGCCATAAACTGCCAAAGTAGAAAAAACAGCTTCTTTATACAGGCCTGTTCCTACCGTAATTCCAATACATGCGACCGCCCAGAGGCTTGCTGCTGTGGTAAGACCTTTGATACTATTTCCCTCTTTAATAATGGTACCTGCTCCCAAAAATCCAATACCACTAATGACCTGCGCACCCAAACGAAAGGGGTCTGAAGCATAATTTCCCATAACCTGTCCGTAGAATTCAAGGGATGTGACTTGTACAATGGCGGCTCCCACGCATACCAGGACATGTGTCCGCAGACCTGCTGGCCGGTTTTTATGCTCGCGCTCATATCCGATAATTCCGCTCAGCAGAATTGCAAGAAATAGCTTCAGCAGTGTTTCATACCACATGGATATCTCTATTCAGAATCTAAGCCTATCGATTCCAGATATTTATTCAGCCGCCCACAATCTGTATTTATAATTAAATTTTCCGGAAAATCAATACTTTCTAACATTTCAAAAGCCTTTTTACATTCTCCGACTTCGAATTCCGAATGTGCATCTGAGTTCACTGCTACCGGTACTTCATACTGTTTGCAAAGATTAGCAATGTGTATGCAGTTTGGAATTGACTTCTCTCTGCAGATAAACGTATGCGCATTTATTTCCACCACTTTACCATTTCTTTTGAAAACTGGTATCACCTTTTCATAGTCATACAAAAACTCTGCGGAACCGGAATGTCCGATAATATGTACCAATGGATTCTCTGCCACTTTTAAATACGCATTTGTATGTTCCTCTTTTGTTCCCGGCACCAGGCATGCGGTATGAAATGATGCAATCACAACTTCCATTTTTTTCAGAGCTTCTTCAGGCATATCCAGATTTCCATCAAAATCCATAATATTAGCTTCAACACCCTTTATCAAACGAATGCCTGCAATCTGATCCGGGAGAGATAGTAAATTTTCAAAATAATTAACTGACGGTGCATCCTCACATCCAATACCATGGTCTGTGATGGCAAGCACCTTTAAACCTTTTTCACTTGCAGCCGTAATATTTTCTCTCAGGGTGCTGTAAGCATGGACAGATGCAATCGTATGGCAATGTAAATCACCAACTAACTTCATATCATCACCTGCTGCTTTCTAATATAGACAATAAAGCTTTTCTGCTGTTTTGTAAATTTTCTGCCGTACATAGATAAAACTCCATCATGTAAAGACCCTGATATTGTATTTCCAGGAGTGCCTTAATAAATAGATGATAGTCAATCGTCCCCTCACCTACCGGAAGGTGTTCATCTTGCCATGCCTCTTTACGTGGACCATGATTATCATGAATATGTAAATGGTGAAGCAAATTTCCTGCAGCAATTACTTCCGAATAGATTTCTTTTCCCATATGATAACAATGTCCCACATCAAAAACCAGCTTAATATTCTCTCTGTTTACCGCATTTAAATAACACTTTAAATCTTCTGTGGTAATAGTAAGCTGAGCTCCATTGAGATTCTCCGTATAAAGGATGATACCTTCTGCTTTTGCCATATCGCATGCACGCTGCATCATTTCTACCGAAAGACGAAATGCCTTTTCATAAACATCTTTTGCATTAGCGGGTTTTTTATCAGTCCGCAGAACAGGCACATGAATACCTGCACCTCTATCACCGGAGTGGATGATTATCTCTTTTCCTCCGAGCCATTTTGTATAGGCGATACAGTTTTTTATTTCTTCTAGAATTCCTTTTCGAAGGGTGCTGTTTTCTTCTGCTAAATTAAAACCTGAAATATGCACCAGTACCTGCGGATGATATTTGTCTGCAATCTCTTTTACCGCATCATTATATCCCTTTGTGTCTACATGTTCCATATTCTCATAATACGTAACTTCAATAGCCTGATAAGTCCCATCTCTTAACACGGCCTCTCCTACTGTCCGAATATCATCCGGCGTCATTTTCAAATTGATATTAAATCCAAATCGTTCCATCTTATCCCTCTTTCTTTAATAATTTCTGTATTTTTGTGTTGCAGCCAAAGTAATCCCCGAGAAGATCATCAATACCACAATATAGACCAGTGTACTTGCTGCCGAATATGGATCTGGGTTTGTTGCCGGTGTACGGAGAACGATACCCAGGGGAACCGTATCAGCACTATATAAAAGAGCAGATACCGTATATTCTGAAAGTAATCCGTTAAATGTAATGGCTCCCACAGATACTGCCGTAGGTAACATGGCCGGAAGAATAACCCGCAGCATTGTATAAATTGGCCCGGCTCCCAGGGCTCTGGCTGCCTCTTCATGAGATGTATTAATATTATACAGGGATGCCTTGATCAGACGCATGGCCTGAGGAATGCTGGTAACCGCATAAGCAATAGGCAATAGCCAAAATCCCCCCAAAAGAGCGGTTCCCAGAACCATGATGCTGGGCTGTGAATAGGTAGAAATCATTCCGACGGCCAGCATGGTTGCCGGAAGCATCCATGGTATTAACAAGGTCAATTCTAAAATCAATGTCATTTTGTTCTTATTTTTGTGAATCGCCAGTGCCGAAATAATGCAAATAATCATTACAATTACCACTGCAATCAGACTGAGCTTAACACTATTCATCAGAGGCTTAAGAGTTACGCTGCGGGAAAATACACGGATATAGTTTTCCAGTGTAAAACTCTTAGGAAATGTCTGGTCTACAATGGTCTGAATATCTGCAAAGGAAAAAATCAGGATTCCGGCAATGGGTAACGCGTAAATGATCCCCAGCAGATAAGATATTCCATGAACCAGTACATTCAAAAATGGATTTCTGATTTTCATTTTGCGAATTTTAGTAGGGACCTTAGATACTGAAACATAATTGTTTCTTCGCTCAAACCATTTCATTACCAGCAGTAAGATAATACAGGTAAATGCCAGTACCAGTGCCAGCAATGCTGCTAAATCTCTGCTTCCTATACTGTTCAGGTTAAGAATCATACTGTTAATTAAGTAAAAATCTTTCCCTCCAAGTACAGCCGGTGCTGCAAATGAGTTTAAAGACATCAGGGTCAGAAGTACAGTTGCAGAAAATATAGACGGTTTAATAACCGGAAGCGCAACCTTAAAAAATGCCTTTATATTGTTTCCCCCAAGACTCCTGCAGGCTTCAATGGTAGAGTAATCGATTCTCTTAAACGTTGTTTTCACAAATAATATATGGTAGGTTGTCATAGAAAAACTATGTACAAAAAGTACCCCCACAAACCCGGTAAACCACTTTGGATCCATTCCTGGAAAAACGTCCACCAAAAGCTTTGTCACAAAACCATTTGAAGAGTAAATGTAATTGTATCCTGTTACGAGAGAAATACCGCCATAAATCAATGGAGTATGAAAAACCGCGGATAAAATTTTTGATCCTCTGATGTCAAAATACTCCGTGACCAAAATCTGAAAAATACCGATAATACTTACCGTTATAACGGTACAGACGGCCATAAGATATGTATTTTTTAGTGAACTGACCACTCGCTTTGAGGCTGTCAGTTTTTTCACTACATCAATGCTAAAGCTGCCATCCGCAAAGAAAATCTCTCGAAATACCCCAATCACCGGAAGAAGAATAAAAGATGTAATAAACCATCCGATAATTAGAAATAATATCCCATATAAAATTTTTTGGATTCGCTTTTTACTGCTCATGGGCACTCCCTCCAAAAACAATCACCTCTGATTCTTTGAACCATACGCTTACTTCGTCACCAATCTGATACAGGTCCTCATCAGCGAATACAAGGCTGCTGATCCGCTTCTCGTCACCTAAAAGCAAATTTACCTTAGAATAAGCTCCCTGAAACTCAAAACTTTCTACTCGTGCCGGAAAATGGAAAAATCCTGTTTCTTCTTCCATACTGCTTCTTTGGGCTACCATGACCTTCTGTGGACGGACGTAACAAGTACATACGGGATTTAACTCATATTTTTCTTTAAATGCTGTACCGATTTCTCCCTCCAGTAAATTGATTTCTCCCACAAAACGGGCAACAAATTCACTTGAAGGGGAGTGATAAATCTCCCGGGGCGTACCCACCTGCTCCAGACATCCCAGATTAAACACGGCTATTCTGTCAGAAATGGCAAGAGCCTCTTCTTGATCATGGGTAACATAAATAGTGGTAATTCCCAGCTCCTTTTGAAGTCTTTTGACTTCTTCCCGCATCGTGACCCGTAGTTTTGCATCCAGGTTCGATAAGGGCTCATCCATAAGTAAAATCCTTGGTTCCAATACCAACGCACGTGCAATAGCAATTCTCTGCTGCTGCCCTCCGGAAAGATCAGAAACCTTCTTATGCAAGTGCTCTGTAATTCCTGTTCGCTCTGCCACATTTTTCACCTTCGTCTGTATTACTTTTTTATTCACCTTATGAGCTTTCAGTCCAAAAGCGATGTTTTCATATACATTCATACTTGGAAAAAGTGCATAGCTTTGAAACACAAAACCCAGATTTCTCTCTTCCGGCAACATTCCCGAAATGTCACGTCCGGACACAACAATCTGGCCCCTGGATGCTTTTTCAAATCCCGAAATACAACGCAGAGTAGTGGTCTTTCCACAACCGGATGGTCCTAAAAAGGTAAAAAATTCCCCTTCCTTAACATCAATATTCAGTTCTTTTACTGCTATAAAATCTCCATATTTTATTTCTAGATCTTTAATTTCAATCATATGCGGTCTCCATTTTGCAACAGACGGCTCTTTTGCCGCCTGTTGTTTCTCCATCCTATTACGGCATAATCTCTAATTCTATTTTTTCCAACCATTTGTCTAAATTCTGTGCGGCTACTTCCCAGTCAATATTCTGTGCCGTAAACATCGTAGCATTCTCTTTTACTTCCTCCGGACATAGCGCAATGGCTTCCGGTGATGCAGGTGCCTGTCCAAATTCTTTAGCATAAGCGGCCATTACTTCTGCCGAACCAAACCAGTCAATAAATTTCTTTCCCCCATCTTGGCTTTTTCCACCCTTAACAAGTCCAATCGCTTCTGCTACCACAGGAGTACCGCTCTCTGGTTTTACATATTCCACAGGAATCTGATTTTTCTCACAGTTTGAAACCACACCTCCATACCACCATAGCAGTATGGGAAGCTCTCCATCCTTAAATGACTTCCATATATCAGCATCTGAGCTTGGCAGTGTACCTGCATTTTCATATACCTGACTTAAGAAATCCCAGCCTTCCTGAGAAATATCTCCGGTTTCTGCATCATAATATTGCCATAGCATTCCAACCAAATATGTTCTCGTTGTCTGTGATGATGTAGCTCCGATACCATACAATCCATTATATTCAGGTTTATTCAAATCCTCCCACCCTTTCGGTGCCTTATCAGATGAAAGGAATTCAGGATTATAGGCAATTACAATGGGCGTCTGCCAAAAGCTGTTAAAATACCCGTCTTTGTCCCGATATACCTCTGGCAGACCTTTTACCCATGCCGGTTCATATACGTCTAATATATCCTCGGTTTTCAACTTATACATAGCGGTCTGAGCCAATCCCATTACCACATCTGCCTGGGGATTATTCTTCTCTGCAACCAATCTGTCGGAAAGTTCTCCTCCTCCCGCACACAGAAACTGAATATCCAGACCAAGTTCCGCTTTTGCCTTATCCTTAATCCAGGTTCCTCGCAGTTCATCTCCCTGAGGTGAATAAACTACAATTGTTTCTTCTCCGCCATTTTGTTTTTCTTCTGAACCTGCATTTTCTTTGGTTGTATCCTCAACTGTTGCTTCTTCCTGCTTACCATCTTTTTCTTTCTCTGCATTACTGCCACAACCAGAAATGGTAAATGAAACTGCTAAAAATATTGCTGCCATTTTCTTAAATTTAATCATAGTCTTTATCCTTTCCAAATCCCTTCCATTTTTCTGATTCATTGTACTATGTAACCTGTTAATCCTGCACATCCGTAAATCATTCCCCAAAAATCTCTCTATTCGCTATGTCCTCTTGTTATTTTGCCCTCCTTTTTTCTTTTGTTATTCATACGATACTATATTTTTACTAAATTGTCAATTAGTTTTACTGAAATATATGTAAATTTTAGTAAAACTATTGTAAGAACTGCGTAAACTCCGGTATATGCCCATTATAAGCCAATTGTCCTATGAAAATATCTGTTATTATTTTCCTTATTCTGTAATTAGGCCATAGTTAAAATAAACTGTTGACCTAACAGAAAGAAAATATCAAGCGTTAATTTAGTAAATACCAGTTGTATTTACTAAATATTTATTATATAATGAAATTAACATTAAGAAAGGAGTGCATAGCTTATGGCTATGTTATTAACCTATGGCAACCATTAAAGAAATCGCGGAAACTCTTAGCCTCTCATCCGCAACTGTATCCAGAGCTTTGCGAAATGATGAGACTTTGTCCATAACTGCCGAGACAAAAGCCCGTATATTCATGACCGCTGACAAACTGGGGTATGTGGCAAAGGGGAAAAAAATATTGACTCAGAATTCTGAGTCCAACATAACAGTTCTTCATAAGAAACAGACTTTTCGGAATCAAATAGATTCCTCTTACTATTTTTCCGTCAGAACAGGTATTGAGGATGCATGTACCAAACATCAAATCTTATGTAATTTTATTACAATCGATGCTTTAAGCAGCTATCGTAATACTACTGATGGGATTCTGATTGTAGGAAATTATTCCCTGAAAGATTTTCAGCTATTTACATCTCACTTTCCATCCGTGCCCATGGCCACCACCGGAATCATTTCTTATTATCCAGAACGGATCGATCACATTACACATAGCAATTATGATTCTCTGTCTATGGCCCTTGAGCATTTATTCGAAAACGGACATACCCAAATTGGCTATCTGGGGGTAGAAGAAGCTCCGGGAACCAACCAGTTCGGCTCCAGAAAAGAAATTTTCAAACAAATTCTGGAATCCCATAACTGCTTCCACCCTGAGTGGGTATACGAAAGCAAGCACGGAAAAGACCGTGTGGAACGGGGTTATGCTACCATGAAGGGGTGGCTTTCCAAAAAACAGGCAATGCCTACCGCTCTTTTTTGTGCTAATGACCCTATTGCACTCGGCGCTCTTAAGGCCCTCAACGAGTCACGACTTTGTGTTCCGGATGACATATCCATCGTAGCTCATGATGGTTCCTATCCCACCCAATATTCTCAGCCTCCCCTTTCCACTATTGATGTCCATCCTTATCAGATTGGGTACGAAGCTGTTAATATACTGTGTGAGCGAATGTCCGGGGATCGAAAAATAGCAAAGAAAGTAACTTTCTATCCGGAACTTTTAAATCGGCAGAGCGTAAAAAAATTAAGCGGCAGACTTTGAATTAATTGGCCTCCAGGTAATTCAAGCCAACTGTATAGAAAATTTATTATATAAAATCTATAAGAGCAGATGGCAGACAAGGACAGAGGTTGAGCAGGCGTTGCCAATTCTGCGGCACGCCTACTCAACCCCTGTCCTTGTCTGCCATCTGCTCTTCCGTACACGAAGAAAATGCACAGGATCACCTCCGGCAATTAGAGAATCTCCAAAACTGGAGCTAAACATACAAGTGAAATCAGTCTTACAATATTCCCCCATTGCTTTCAATCACTTTCTGATACCAATAAAAACTTTTTTTCTTATATCTGTCCAATGTCCCGCTTCCATCATCATTCCGGTCCACATAGATAAAACCATATCGTTTTTTCAATTCTGCGGTGGAAGCGCTGACAAGGTCAATACATCCCCAGGTTGTATATCCCAGAACCTCTACACCATCTTCCACCGCTTCACGCAGCTGCACCAGATGGTCATGCAGGTATTGGATGCGGTAATCATCTTCCACGGTCTTATTTCCGTGGACGTCTTCTGTAAGCACATCCACTGCACCCAGACCGTTCTCAACCACAAAAAGAGGCTTTTGATACCGGTCGTAGAACATATTCAATACATAACGCAGCCCCTTTGGGTCAATCTGCCATCCCCACTGGGAAGCCGTTAATGTGGGATTTGGTACACCTCCTAACAGATTGCCATTGCCTTTTATCTGCTTCTCTTTATCGGCAGTGGCACAGACACTCATATAGTAGCTGAAGGAAACAAAATCTACGGTATGTTTCAGGATCTCTTCATCTTCCGGCTCAAAATGAATCTGAATATGATGATCCCGGAAATAGCGTTTCATATATCCCGGATAGGTGCCCCTCACATGAACATCTCCAAAGAAATAGTTTTTGTGTTCCTCTTCCATGACCTGAATCATGTCATCCGGTGACGGAGTTAACGGATACATGGGCATGCTTAAAATCATACACCCGATCTTAGCATCCGGCATTATTTCATGTGCTGTCTTCGTTGCCAGGGCACTTGCAACCAGTTCATGATGAACTGCCTGGTAAAGTTCCTGTTCCGTCAGCTTTTCTGCAGGGGTATGGATGCCGCCGCTCATAAACGGGGCATGAAGCACAGAATTGATTTCATTAAATGTAAGCCAGTATTTTACCTTACCTCCAAAACGTTCAAACAGCGTTCTGACATAACGTTCATAAAACCCGATCATTTTCCTGTTTGCCCAGCCGTTATAATGTTCAGCCAGATATAATGGCGTCTCATAATGGGAAATAGTAACAAGGGGTTCTATTCCGTATTTGTGGCATTCATCAAAGACCTGGTCATAAAATTCCAGTCCCTTTTCATTTGGTTCTGTTTCATCACCATTTGGAAAGATCCGGCTCCATGCAATGGAGGTCCGAAATACCTTGAACCCCATCTCTGCAAACAGTCTGATATCCTCCCGGTAGCGGTGATAAAAATCAATGCCTGCAAGTTTTTTATTATCCTCAGTAGGAACTGACGTTCTTTCTCCCCGGATTCCCCGTGGCAGGACATCCTGAATAGACAGTCCCTTTCCATCTTCCTTATAAGCTCCTTCACACTGGTTTGCGGCAACTGCCCCTCCCCAGAGAAAACCTTCCGGAAATTCACGCATTTTTCTTACCTCCATTTTATTTCTTTTCCAAAATCAACAGCACATCTTTGTGAAACGGATGCATGGAAATGACTGTTCTGCCGCCTTTCTGTTCCATATCAACACATGCCAGATATCTCGTCTCCAGATCTAAAGCCTTTGCGGTAAATCCCTTTAATTCCAGTCCAATGATCACTTTCGTGTTATAGGGCAGATAAATCAGATACCGGTCTTCTGCCGCTGCCATGCGGATATCAGAAGAGGGATTTTCCAGGCAGTCATTTACCGGAGTCAACTCCTGTATCCCATACTCCTCCAGTTTAAACCGGATAAATCCATAATCCCACGCACCCGGAAACTTAATCGCTTCCTGCCAGGGCAGCGGCTCATCGAATCCTTCTCCCAGAACCGGATTTTTCGGACAGTTTACCTTCTGCCAGTTCCAGATGCCATGTGCTCCATAGGTGACTCCTGCACAAGCACCGGATAAGATGCTGCTCCATGCTGCCTTGCGGATGTCCACTGCTTCAAACCGTCCATATTCCTGTCTGCTAAATCCCATCTGTTCATAACAGGGCTCTGCATTGATCATGGGTTTCCTGGGGTATTTTGCCCGGAATCGTTCCGGAAGTACATAAGCCATCTGCTGTTCTCTGGCATTGTGCCCCGACTGAAACATATAGAAGTCCAGCCTGTCCAGAAATTCTTCCGGTATTACATCATATCCCCGTTTAATATGCATGGTCTTTAAGGATTTCGGACTGTTCTCACAGAGCACCCTGAGTGCTGTTCCATAGTACGCTTTCGCCTCCGGAGTATCAAAATCCGTATCTCCGCTTACCACATAGACAGGATCAAATTCATCAAATTCCGCTATCACTTTCCTGGTATATGCCTCCACAAATTCTTCCGGCATTACATTCATGTTCAGCATTCTGCTGCCCCACGTACCCGGTACATAATTCAGCCAGAGTACCACCAGGGCAAGCTGGAATCCCTGATCCACCGCCATGCGGCACATTTTGGCTGCCCGGTCATAATACGCCTGATTCCACTGGGAGAAATCAAATTTATGCCCGTCTTTTGTGGGAAAGGGATACAGACCAATATCGGAAATACAGCGGTCCCACTGAGGCATGGTATTAATCTGAAGTACGGTAAATCCCTGTGCCTTTCGAATGCTGAGGTAATACTCCCATTCTTCCAGGCTTACGTTAGTAAATGCGCTCCAGATCGTATCCCCCAGATAAAAGAACGGCTTCCCATCCAATATAAAGTTACTTCCATTTTCATGAATCTTTATCCTACTCAATTTTATCCCCCCGCATTTTCAACATGATTACAGGAACGCCTGCCATTACCAAGCCCACACCGGCTGTTTCCACTTCAGCGAAATCCTCTGTATTCGTGATAATAACAGGCGTTGTGGTATCATATCCTGCTTTCCGAATTGCCTCTAAATCGGCTTCTATCAGAAGATCGCCGGCTTTTACCATCTGTCCCTCAGATACATGTGACGTAAATCCTGCTCCATTTAATCTTACGGTATCCATTCCCACATGAATCAGAACTTCCGCTCCATTGGCGGAGGTAATCCCTATGGCATGGCCCGTGGGGAACAGGGCACTCACCACGCCGTCGCACGGTGCACAGATTCTGCCGTCCTGCGGAATCATTGCTATTCCTTTTCCAATGGCTTCCGATGCAAATGCTTCATCTCTTACTTCCGACAGCAAAATGACTTTTCCATTGACTGGCGCAGTCATCTCTGCTTCTCCCCTGACGATCCTCTCTTCCCCCGCACTTTTTACTTTAGTATTATGATCATTCTCAGGCAGCATACTGTCCTGGAATCCAAATAGATAAGTTACAATTGCAGAACCAAAATATGCAATGGCACATGCGATACAGAATCCCGCAAAGCCTTTGCCGATATATCCGGGCAGCGTCAGGATACTGGTTGTTAACAGGGTGGGTGCCCCGGCTCCGCTGGCAGCCACGATGGCTCCTGCAATACCGGAAAAAAAAGCACCGATAAAAAATGGCCTTTTATATTTTAAAGTAATACCATAGATTGCAGGTTCCGTAATACCGGCAAGTACCGCAGACAATGCTGCCGATCCGGAAAGGGATTTCAGTTCTTTATTTTTCGTCTTTAAAAATACACCCAGGGTCGCACCGGCCTGTGCCATATTGTTGGGTCCTGTTATAGTAAATAAAGTATCACGTCCATATTCTGCTATGTTGTTAAATACGATTGGTGCAAATCCCCAATGGAGACCGAACATTACAACTGCCGGCCAGAGCAGTCCCAGAATAAAGCCTGCAATAATGGGACTGAATCCCACCACGCCTGTATAACCGGATGCCAACATTTTTCCTGCAAAATCAGCTACGGGACCAATGACCAGATAAGTTGCCGGAACCATGATAACCAGACTGAGTAATGGTGTCATAAAACGTTTACAGATCTCAGGCAGAATATGTTTCAGCCCTTTTTCCAATTTCGATAATACGTAAATAGATATAATAATGGGAATCACAGATGAAGTATAACTAACCAATACCACCGGTATTTTCATAAAAGTCAGAGCTTCTCCAGCGGAAAAGGCTGCCGTTATATCCGGATATACCAGCGCTGCTGCAATCCCTACGGACACAAACTGGTCTGCATGGAATTTCTTCGCAGCAGTAAATGCCAGGAAAACAGGCAAAAATGTAAATACCCCATCCGCAGCGGCATACAGAATCCGGTATGTCCCCATCTCTGCCGTCAGCCATCCCAAAGTGGTACATAAGATCAGGATTCCTTTTAACATACCGGCTCCGCACATTGCCGCCAGCACCGGTGCGAAGATCCCGGAAATGGTTTCCATAAACAGGTTCAGAACGTTTTTCTTCTCCTTATTCTCTGTGCTTTCCTTTTCCTGATCCGCAGCCTTAATATCTGTATTTTTTAAAATCGCTTCATACACATCTGCTACCTGGTTTCCAATTACAACCTGTATCTGACCGCCGCTTTCAATCACCGTAATGACGCCTTCCAGCTGCTCCAGACTCTTTTTATCCGCTTTGTTTCTATCCTTTAATTTAAAACGAAGACGCGTAGCACAATGAAATAAAGAAATTACGTTATCAGACCCACCTACAAAGGTCTCTATCTTTTTTGACAAATCGTCATAATTTTTCTTTGCCATGATCTCTCCTCCTAAAGTCAACTGCATGAATTGTTTTTTAAGATGCGCGCCAGAGCATGTATAAAAATGCTCAACTCTTATTTGTCTGAATTTTAGCATTTCTCAATTCCTCTTACAATCCCCTCCGGATTTTTCTATCTATACGTTAATTTTCTCCCAAAAACGAAACGGATATTTCTAAAAATTTGTAAAAAAACAACATGCTTTTAAATTTTCTTTAAAAGCATGCCGGTCATCTGAATGTTTAAACAATTCTCTTCGCCCCCCGGCTTCACCGCCATGATGGTGGAAGTCGAAGCAGGACGAGTTAAAACCATTATCATTAAAGACTAACTATTTCGAAAATAGCAAAGAGTATTACGATATATCCGTCTCTGATAATCATACGCTGACAATGACCGCCGTAAGTGATAAAGAGTGGACGGATTATATAGGCGGCAAATCTGCTGCAGGTTCTCGCAAAATAACGTTGCAGGTGCCGGATGCACTTTTAACAGCTCTAAAATTATCCACCACGAATGATGATATTTCACTACCTGCAATGACTGTGAATGGAGATGTTTTGCTTTCTTCTCAGGGTGGCAGCATTGTATTTGAGAAACTGAATGTCCAAAACACAATAAGCCTTACTTCAAAAAATGGAGATATAACTGGCTCGCTGGTGGGAAGTTATGACGATTATGCTATTTCCTGTGACAGCAAGAAAGGTGAAAGTAATCTGCCGTCAAGCAAAGAGAGCGGTACCAAGACTCTGACAGCAGCAAATAACAACGGAGATATTCATATTGAATTTATAAACGAATGAATGTCTTAATTTAGATATACAGCAACCGCCACCACCAGGTTCCCGTTTTTCTTGCGTAATTTGGGGCGATGTAATGAAAAAGTCCCTGACAATCCGCCTCTGGCACTACGTATAAATATATTTTGTTTTATCGAAAACACTGTCCCCTTCCAAAATCCTTGTTTTATAATAAATTCTCACCGTCTCTTCTTCCGCCTCTTCCATGTGGCGAAGAAGATGCTTCACTGCAGCCAGATGACGCTTTGTATGGGTGCCCTTAATAAGTGTCAGTTGAATGCCCAGGAGACTAACAGGCGGCAGTGCATCAAATCCCACCAGCGACACATCCCGGGGAATCCGTATCTGCCGCTCCAAAAGAGCCTTGCTGACCCCCAGCGATATTACGGAACTCTCCAGAATAAAAGCCGTTGTGCGAAAGATTCCTTCATCCAGGTACCTTTCCATAGACTCATACACTTCATCCACCGTATTTCCCAGATGCCTGATCCGGCTGCAGGCATCTCCGCATTCCCGCCTTGCCATCTCCAGAATAAAGGCTTCCCGCCGCTCCACAAAATTAAATATATCGATATTCTCAGCCAGATATACAATATGGCTGTGGCCTTTATCTACCAGATAACCCACACCCCTTCGGATTCCCTCCCGGTTGTCAACCAAATAGCTGTCAAGTCCCTGGTCATAGAAAAGATTATCTCCTACTACAATGGGGATCTTTAACCGGAGAAATGGATAGATATCACTCTGCCGCATTTCAGCTGCCATGATATATATCCCTCTGACATTACGCTCTCTACATTCCTGAAGAAGACTCTCCAGATCCTGTTTTTTTTCATAATAGGTTAAATGCAGAAATTGGTAACCGCAGCGGTTGACGGCACGCTCCATGTCTTCCATAAAAAACACCCCGCTCTTACTGGAACTTCGCTCCAGTAT
>NZ_JAWYAJ010000427.1:0-2048 GCF_034124845.1 Robinsoniella sp. | reverse complement strand
AATATTAATTTGGTTAAAATGACCAAGGTGTAGCAATTTTAAAACACGCTCTAGAACCCCTGAAAAGATATTTAAAGCAGCTTGCGATTAACCTTATCCCCCCTTATCTTCCGCCTGTCCAAGGCGGCATCTTACTGGCTGCTCAAAATATAGATCATCACGAACTATCAGAATTAGCTCTTTCCTTAAAAGAGCAAATACAAAAGGAGGAATCACATGTATACCATTCAAACTGAAATTTTTTCCCAGCCCTCTGCTCTTATACAAACGCAGGCACTTTTCCAGGAAAAACGCGATCAGATTTATGAGTTTATAAAAAAACCGTTCCAAAACATTATTTTTATGGGGTGTGGTTCGGGCTTCATGCTTAGTGAGGGTGCCGCTGCCATGTTCTCTATGTACACTGATAAAAAGGCCGTAGCTGTCTCCGGTGGAGAAATTATTCTGTCACCGGAAAAATACCGCAATTTAATTAGCAACTCTCTCATCATCGTTGCTTCCCGGTCTGGTGAAACCAGTGAAGTATTATTTGCTTTAGAACAGCTGCGTAAACTTACTACCTTTAAAACTATGGGTATTATCGCAAAAACCGATTGTTCTTTAAAACCTTATCTGGACTTTACCCTGGAGATTCCATGGGCTTTTGACCACAGCGTATGCCAGACAAGGACCATTTCGAATATTTACTACGCATTAACGATGCTGCTGGCAATCTATCTGGAAAATGAACAACTGGCAGCCGCATTTGAAATGTTTTTTAAAAACCAGCCAGCTTTTTTAGAAGAACACAAAGATATGTGTAAGGAAGTAGCACATAGAGAATGGAATAATGTAACGGTATTGGGTGATGGGGAAATCAGCGGAATTGCCAGCGAAGGAAGTCTGGCATTTACCGAAATCTGCATACTTCCCGGAGAGTATTTTAATCTTCTGGACTACCGGCACGGACCGATTGTCCTGGCAGACGAAAAAAAACTGTTCCTTATTTTATTGAACCCTAATGAAAATAATTACCAAAAGCAGATGGTCAAAGACATAAAAAACCGCGGTTCCTATGTTATTACCCTGGGACATCATACAAAAGACTACTGGGAATCGGATTATCACGTATCCCTTTCCGGCATTGAAGAACCCATTGTCTGGGGTATTCCATTTATAAATATATGCCAGATGCTGGCATATTACAAGGCGATTGAAAGAGACCATAATCCGGATATGCCGGGCGGACTGAATCCTTATATTTCACTGGTATAACAAATCCGTTCTCTTTCTCCGTTTATAACATTTTAATTATGCAAAAAAATAAAAAGTGCTGAAGTATAGATCAGCACTTTTTATTCATTTTTCTAATGCTTTTTTACCCACATACAATTTATTTTTATCACCTTGGATGGTGTTAACAAGAAAAAACATACCTGTCTTCCTTCTATTTGTAAACAACACCAGAATAATTGCTAAGATACATATTCCCAAAACAAAGTATATATTCTGTCGGTAGGAAATAGCTTCCGCCAGATAAGCAATCTTAGCCAGGAATACAAAAAATGACGATACAAAAAATATTCTTGCACAAAACGAAAAATACTCATTTCGATCAGCCTGTTTTACAAGCCTGAATGCACGTTTATGCGTTGAAAAAATGGACTCTGTGCAATAAGAAATTCCAATTATCATTAAAACAAACCCTAATATCACCTGCATATTTCCCTCCCACTTTATTATGACATTTACTCGTAACTTTATTATGTCTATATTCTACATGGGATTTGTTAACTTTAGTCCTGTTTTATTTAAAGTTTATGTAAAATTTATCTGATTTTATCCTTTAATCTTTAATTACAGCCTTGATTTCCCGAACATTGTGCCTGGATATATTACTTTTAATTATTTTTTGTAAAGAAAAAAGCAGCTACCATTAGCTGCTTCACATGTATATACCTTCAAAATCACACACAGAAATTCATCAAATATCATCCGTTCTTACTTGCAAGGTCAACTACGTTAACCTTTTCCTAAACCTAATGGATAAGCCTTCGACCTATTAGTAT
>NZ_JAWYAJ010000426.1:0-25471 GCF_034124845.1 Robinsoniella sp. | reverse complement strand
GGCAGAATTCGCCTGCTCATAATGGAGCATGAAATTATTTATCTGGGAAAATGCATTGCTGATTCCAATTCTGACATGTTCCTTCCTGGAAAAATCCGCAAGTTTTTCTAAATGTTCTCCACTGATGTCCCCGTCTTCTTCTAATGGGATTACGGCAATCACGTTCTTCTTATGATAGGTAACATGGGTGCCGGGAAACAGGCGCTTCAGGTTTTTAACGGTGTGATCCTTGAGATACCGGCTGCCCAGGTATTGTGTGGGGCTGATGCAGAGGGCAGACATCCTGGGTGGAAAAGCGATTCCACTAAGCCTGGGGGCAATCTCTTCAGAGGGTGCCCCGATTAACAGGTCATAGAGCAGCTGCTGGTGGGGGCTGGTTACCGGAAATAAATCCGGCATATAGTGGGCGAGTATGTAACTGATCACCTGGCTTAAGGTACTGAGCATTTCACGGTGGACAGGAAGGATAGCTGTTTCGCCCCCGATCATCAGGATAAATCCCACCTGCACGCCATTATGGAAAACTTTACTGCTCAATTTCCGGTAGGGGGATTCCGTGCAGGTAACCTCCACTGCATCGGTGGTCTGGGCGGCATTTTTCAGCGGTTCCAGCAGCCGGACGGCGCCGATAAAGTCATAATTGCAGTAGCCCTGGCGGATATTTGATTTCCAGAGGGGGTCAATGACAGGAATAGAGGTGGAGGAAGCAATTATTTTAAAATTAATATCGTTCAGTACCAGCGAATTGCCCAGGCGGATGGAAGCAGCATTCAACACGGCTTCCATAGATCGGGTCCTGTCTGCAAGTGCTGCCAGTTCTTCATACAGGCCCTTGCTGCGGGTTGATTCTATCATCGTTTTTGCATAGTTAAAAGCAGCAAACAGGGAAGCTTCATCCACCAAAGCGCAATTGCCCGAATATGCAGAACATGCAGTACTATTACCGGTATCGGCTAAGATACATTGGATCGAGGAGTCATTACAGTCTTTCATTTGGTGATCATAACCAAAGTACAGGGTATTGTGAAAAAAGTCTTTCTGCCGCGTATCCAGAAGGGCGATATCCTGTATCTCCCATTCCTGGCCGGAGGACACAATATGGGTGGAAAATTCATTGTTCAGCTGTTGGATTAAATGTTGAAATGTCATAGGACTACCTCACTTTACGGAAAGTTTTGGAGGGGGAGCAGTGGAAGGAAACGAAGTTTTGTTTTTAGTATAGTGTATGGTGCACAAATTGTCAAATATTTATCATACATGGTGCACGTTGAAAAACATTTGTTTCTGGTATATGGTTAGTTTATGGAAACGTTCGTACGTGTTTGAAAATTCAGGAGGTAATGGTATGTATAAAAAACTATTTGAATCAGGAAGAATTGGAAATGTAGAAATGAAAAACCGCCTGGTCATGTCACCCATGGGAATCGGGCTGGCGAATCTGGACGGAACCCCTACCGATGATATGATTGCATTTTATGAGGCGCGGGCAATAGGAGGGGCAGGGCTTATCATTCCGGAAATAACCAGGATCAATGACGGGCATGGAGCCGGACTTATGAGGCAGTTATCGGTAACCAAAGACCGGCATATCGCACCATTATCTAAATTGGCAGATGCAGTACATAAGCATGGAGCTAAGATTTTTATACAGCTTCATCATCCGGGCAGGGAAACCGTATCGGCGCTGCTGGGCGGTCAGCCAGTGGCGGCTCCCTCTGCAATACCCTGTAAATACCTGCAGCAGGAGACACGTGCCCTGACCACAGAAGAAATCAAACAACTGGTGCAGCAATTTATAAGCGGTGCAGTACGGGTTCAGAAGGCAGGCTGTGACGGAGTGGAGCTTCATGCGGCTCACGGATATCTGCTGCAGCAGTTTTTATCCCCGTATACCAATAAAAGAGAAGATGAATATGGAGGCAGCTTTGAAAACCGACTGCGCATCATAACGGAGATCATTTCAGGAATCAAAGAAGCATGTGGTGCAAAATTTCCGGTTGGCGTCCGCCTTTCCGTGGAAGAGTTTCTGAATCAGACCGGAGTAACCGAGGACTATATTCATATTCAGGACGGCATTAAGATCGCCATAGCATTGGAACAGGCAGGCATTGATTTCCTGGATGCAAGCTGCGGTCTTTACGAAACGGGAATGACCTGTATCGAACCTATTTCCTTCGCCCAAGGGTGGCGGCATGATCTGCTGGCGGCAGTAAAGAGCCATGTTAAAGTTCCGGTAATCGGCGTGTCCGCAATCCGGGAACCGGCTGTGGCTGAGAAGTTCCTGGAGGAGGGAGTGGAAGACTTTGTATCTCTGGGGCGTGCGTGGCTGGCGGATGAAGAATGGGGAAGAAAGGTACAGGAGGGCAGGGAAAAAGAATTGCGTAAATGTATTTCCTGCCTGCGGTGTTTTGAAAGCCTGAATGAATATAATGCAGCAGGACTTCCCCCGGAATGCGCTCTGAACCCCAGACTGGCTAGAGAGAGAAAGTACAATGGACTGCCCCGGGATACCAGGGGACATCGGGCTGTGGTTGTCGGAGCGGGACCGGCGGGCATGTGTGCGGCGCAGACATTAGCTTTGCGGGGGGTGAAAGTTGTGCTGATGGACCGCAGATCGGAACTGGGCGGAACGATAAACCTGGCGAAGAAACCGCCTCTGAAAGAGCGAATGCAGTGGATTGCAGACTATTACCAGGAAGAATTTGAGCGACTGGGTGTGGAAGTCAGATTGCATACGGAGGCAACTCCGGAGTTAATTATGGAATGTGAGCCGGACGGAGTGATCATTGCAACTGGTTCCGTATCCGTAGTACCTTCAAAGATTCCTGGTATTCATGGTGAGAACGTTTATACCGTAGAAGAAGTACTGAGTGGGAAAGCAAATCTGAAAGAGAAAAAGGTCGTGGTAATCGGGGCAGGTCTGACGGGATTGGAGACTGCAGAATATCTGGGCGACCTGGGAAATGAAGTGACAATCGTAGATATGCTTGGTGAAGTGGCACCCGGATGCAATCATACAAATGTAGTAGATGTCTGCGGACGCCTGGCAAAGTATGGGGCAGAGTATCTCCTTGGGCATGCCTTAAAAGAGGTTCGATCGGATGGAGTGCTTTTAGAGAAGACAGAAGATCATCAGGAAGTGGATGTGTCCGCTGAGGCAGTAGTGCTTTCTCTGGGATTTCGTCCCGATGCTTCACTTGTTCAGGGGCTGAAAGATAAGAATATCGAGGTTAGGACAGTGGGAAGTGCAGTAAAGGACGGCACCATCGCCCCTGCTGTCCGCACCGGGTATGAAGCAGGCAGGGAACTGTTTGCAGAAAAGAAAAAGGTACCAAGCTTCCGGGTAGCTGACGAAGAGATCTCTCAGTTTGGAAAGATTTCATTAATGGATAATCAGGAGGGGCTGTATATCAGCTATCTGTCGGACCCGGCAGCCATTGCCAGATTATTGCCGCCGCCGCTGAAACCATTTTCAATACCGGTGGTTACCCTGTCCGTCTGCCATGTGAAAAACCCTACCTTTGCAGACGATTATTATGAAGCTATTCTGGGCGTTTATGCCACTTATGGCAAAACCTTAGGACTGTATCCCCTGGGGCTGGTGCTGGGAGGACCGGGAGCCGAGATGGCCGTCCAATGCGGGCGTGACAATGGCAGTATTCCCAAAAAACTGGGAGGGGAATTCGTCATCCGGCGCAATGGCAATACCGTGACAGCCAGCGTCACCAGAAGAGGCACACAATTGGTAGAGGCATCCATGGAGCTTGGCGAATATAACAGCCCGCTGACCCATACCCTGTACCAGGCACCCGAAGCAGGAAAGAAGACCTATGGCGGAGGATTTTATTATCACTTTGACAGAGAGCCGGATGAAAATGGCGTATCCCATTTCCGAAATGGTGCATTACTGATGAACCTTTGCGAGTATAATTATCAATCCTGGGAGCCGGGACTGACTGCACTGGATCTGAAGTCCAGTATAGATGATCCCTGGGCAGAACTTCCCATTCATACCATTGTAGGGGGTGCTTATTCTAAAAACAGCCTGTTGGTGCATAAACTGAATCTGGCGGAAAACTTAGATGCCGATACTGTGATTCCTTATCTGCTGACCGGGCGGTATGACAGAACCGCATTTATGGAAACGGGACGCATTTAATATTATTTTAAGAAAGAGAGGTCATAAAAAATGAAGAATTTATTTGATTTAACAGGAAAGGTTGCAGTTGTGACAGGAGCCAGTTCCGGACTGGGAGCAGACGCAGCATTGGCTTATGCAGAGGCGGGAGCAGATGTGGCGATACTTGCACGACGTGTGGAAAAGCTGAATCAGGTAAAAGCCGATATCGAAAAAACAGGCAGAAACGTCATGGCTGCAGGCTGTGATGTGACGAAGGAAGAAAGCGTAAAAGCAGCGGTGCAGCAGATTCTGGATCGTTTTGGACATATCGATATCCTGTTAAATAACGCAGGTATTGCGGTACGCGGCGGTGTAGACAGCATGTCAGAAGAAGAATGGGATAAATCCTTTAATACCAATGTAAAAGGCATTTTCCTCATGTCCAAGTATATCATTCCTCAGATGAAAGAACGGAAATATGGAAAAGTGGTGAACATTGCTTCTGTCAACGCAGTCATCGCGGATAAAGAAGATATGTTTATCCGTCACTCCTATAACGCATCCAAGTCTGCGGTTCTTGGACTGACTAAAGGCATGGCATGCTCGTATGCCAAATACGGAATTACGGTAAATGCGATCGGACCTGCTTTATTTGAGACGGAGATGACCGGTGGTACACTGTTTAAGTCCGAGAAGTTCTTACAGGGATATTCCATGATGAATCCAGCCGGACGACCGGGGGAAAAAGGGGAACTGAATGGAACCGTACTCTATCTTTCCAGTGATGCGTCCAGTTATGTGCAGGGGCAGTTTATTATCGTAGATGGCGGAGGCGCTATTGTATAATGGGTTGCAGTCAAAAGCCGTGGCATTCAGTCACGGCTTTTTGGCTGCCCCGTAAAAAGGCCCTTATCAACAACATGATTCTTAGCATATATCCGCTTTTGAACATTTGAAAATAGGATGGTGATACTGCTATAAGCATTGCACATGCGCTGTACATTTGTAATGCTATCTGCAATGTTTCAACAGAAAAGAAAGGTTTTACTTGATTATTCCTACAAATTTAATATAATAAATGTTAGGGAAGTTTTAATATAAGGAGGAATTTAATTTGAAAGCAAAAAAGGCGGCTGTATTAACTGGAATTTTACTGGGATGTGCAATTGGCATCACAGCATGCAGTCCTGCGGCAAAAGAAAGTGGGACAACGGAAGAATCGAAGAAGATCCAGGAGACACAGAAGGCTGGAGAAACCCAGGAGTCTTCAAAAACGGGAGAGACACAAACGCCCCAGGAAACCCAGGGGGGTCAGGAGAAAGCGGATTCCCAGGCATCGGCAGAGAAGATGACTTTAGGTGAAGCATCAGACTTTTTGGTGGAGACTGCTGCCAAATATGGTAACCGGATAAGAAGAGATTCACTGCTGAAGGGGTTGGAAGACCGTGAACAGGAAGAGGCGGACGGTGTGGATATGCTGGTTATTGTAAGCCGGGCATTTGGTACACTGCCTGAGCCGGAAGCAAGTAAAAAGCAGAAGGAAGACGTAGATATCAGCGCGGTTCCCGAATGGGCAATGTCAGATGTGGAAAATCTGAAAAGGGTAGGAGTGCTGAAAAAAAGTGATATAGATGGAGCAGAAAAGGCAGTGACAAAATCAGATGTGGAATCTATGGTACAGAGGGTAATGGACCTGTACGGCAACTGATGATCGGACTGATTTCAATACACACCCCGAAGCGGAGCGTACAGATTATAAATGGAATAAAAAGACGCTTCATAGAGTTAAGGATGATATTTAGAAAAGCAGCAGGGAGATATACGAATGAAAAAGTATAGGATAGGAAAAAGTTTATTAATTATCATGATGACAGCCTTAATCTGGTCTGCAACTGCTTTGGCAGCTTCTACGGATCCGTCAGTGGAGCTAGTGGAAACGGAAAATAAGGATCAGTATAAAATAACAATACATAATTGGAATGTGGAAGCGAATTCCCTGCAGTTTGATTTAACTGTGGATCAGGAAGTACCGGATTATACGATGGAGTGGGCAGATAAGGCTGAATCCAGCTATCAGAAGGTCATCGTTAAGAAAGAGCCGAAAAAAACCATCTTTACCTTTTATGCGGACAAGCTTTCACCCATTTCAGAAGGGGATACAGCGGAGCTTGGGCTGTTTACCATAAAGGGACTGTCAGCAATCCCCAAATTTACAACAAGCGGTGAAATGATTATTCTGGATGAAAATGTAAATGCAGCGTCTTACAGCGGTGTTGCAGTGAATGTAAAGTATAATGATCGTAACCATAACCAGGAAACGGAAAAGCCGGTAACTCCGGCGGAAACGGAAAAACCCCAGGAGACAGAGAAGCCGGTTCAGCCGGCAAGGGCAATGACGCTTCATAAATCATCCGTTTCATTGTATTTAAAAGGTTCGCCAAAGAGTATTACATTAAAAGCATACCTGAATAAAAAGAAGCTGAGCGGATCATCCGTAACCTGGAAGACCAGCAATAAAAAAGTTGCAACGGTTAAAAACGGTAAAGTATCTGCAGTGAGCAAAGGGACTGTAACTATAGAGGCGGTAAAAGACGGACTTACAGCAAGCTGCCGGGTTAAAGTAAAACAACCAACGATCTCACTGAACAGTAAATCGGTTACGATTTATAATAAAATAAGTACCAGAACTACACTCAGTGCATCGGTAAACGGTGTGAAAGTCTCAGGTAACAAGGTTAAATGGACGACCAGCGATCCCAAAACAGCCACTGTTAAAAATGGAAAGGTGAAAGCGAAAAAGACAGGCAGAGTAACCATTACAGCCACAGCAAATGGGAAAAAAGCAAAATGCACCGTTAATGTCAGCAAACCTTCTTTAGAAATCAAGACAAAGAGTATCGGTGTAAAAAAAGGTAAAACAGTTAAACTTAAAGTTTACGCAAAACCAAATAAAAAGATTGTTTATAAAAGCGATGATAAAACTATCGCGAGCGTGTCAAAAAACGGACAGGTAGAAGGTATTAGAAAAGGGAATACCATAATCCGGGTATCCTGTAATGGATTTAAAAAAGAAATACCGGTTACGGTAAAATAAAGGATAAACAGCATAATATAATACCGGACAAAAATATGCCGGCTGAACTGATGATAGTAATATGTAACAGGTCAGCCGGCATTTTTTGATTTCCCTAATGTAACAGTTGTTCATGTTGTTCATTTTCTAATTAGATTTGCCAATGATATGTTGCTGAAATTAAAATTAAATTGTGTTATACTAATAAAGTGTGTTATAAAATTCATTCACAATTATTCAACATACTTTAAAACACGCTCTAAAGCGTATGAATTTGACCCGATAAAGTTAAATAATATCAGTGTAGTAACACTGTCAGCTTGGTTTCTGGCAGGATGCAGTACTAGTACATCGTAAATTAATTAACTGCCACTTAAACCAATCTAAATTTCCGATAGCGCTGCTTCACAAGCCTCAGCGTAGCCCGCTACGCCTACGTTTGTGAAACAGCACTCTCAAAAATTTATATCGGCTTAAGAGTCAGTTACTTATTTTATGATGTACTAGATTCATATAAGACATAAAGGAGATGGAAATGTTCCAGAAACTAAAAAATAATTTTTTAGGTAAAACAGTTGATTTATATGCAGAAGAGATCAGGATAAGAAATTACAAAAGCTTAATGGACTTTTCTGTTGTTGGGGTTGTTATTTCCATTGCAGTCTTATTATTTTCCCTGTTATTGAAAGATGTGGTTACTTTTAAGACGGAGTTTCTGATTATGGCGGTCTATTTTATTGCCATATTTTTTCTTGCCGGTTTTCTGCAGAAGAAGAGGACCCGTCATATCTTGTTTGCTTTTTATGGAGTGATATCGCCTGTTATGGTTATGGCGATTTTGCTGGGAACCTTCCTGGATCCCACGCAGCCGTCCATTACGATTATGATATTTATTGGAATACTTCCTTTATTTATTTTGGATAAGCCCTGGAGAGTGTGCCTCTATATCACGGTGATTGCTGTTATATATTGCATCTGTAACTATCTGGCTAAGGATTTTCAGTTGTTTTTAGAAGACTTTATTGATTTAGTGGCATTTTATTTTCTGGCCGCAGGGGTTAATTTTTTTATCCTGGATGACAGACTTGAAAATGTTGAGAACTATGTGAAATTCAGGGAGAAATCGGAAACTGACGTACTTACGGGGATATATAACCGGGGTATCGGTGAAGAGAAAATCAAGCAGCTTACTGAGCAAAAGGTGTATGGCGCATTTTGCATTCTGGATATTGATGATTTTAAATACATCAATGATACATATGGCCATGCCAGCGGTGATGAAGTTTTGCAGGAAATCGCAAAGGTGATCCGCAGCCTTTTTTCTAAAGATGATGTATTTTTTAGAATGGGCGGAGATGAATTCGTGGTTTACAGTGTTAAATGTGCGGACGAATCTGTTTGCAGGCAGCATTTGGGAAGGCTTTATGATAATATAAAGGCACTTCAGATTGCTTCTGTTCATCATACACCGGTAAGCGTCAGTATTGGCTGTTGTATTTATAATCAGGGCAGTACGGATTACAGTACGCTTTATAAGTGCGGTGATAAAGCGTTATATCAATCAAAACATATGGGAAAAGGACATTATACAATTCGATTCTTAGAAACGAAAAGCTGATGCTTCCGAAATAAAGTGCCTGTGCAGGTTAATTTTTTACTGCCCGGGCATTTTTGCTTGCTGTGATCATTTTCATTTGGGGATTGCCGGATGCCACAATGTCTCTGAACTGATATACCTGTCTGCTTTGCTGTCCGCAAAGGGTTACCATATGCAGGTCCAAACATTTTATTTCCGGTATTTGATATGCGCAGAGGTTATCCTTTCCGGCAATCAGGCTGGTGGGCAGCAGGGAGATTCCCATACCTAATGACACGGCATTTATGATCGCCTCAGCCGTATCAAACTCAATGACTGCAGGTTCCTTGTGATTTTGAGAAAAAGACCAGGCTGCAAGCTGATTCCGAAAAGGACAGGTGGTCAAAGCGTTCACGATAATGGGGCGAAAATGCAGGGATTCCAGTGAACTTTCCAAAGGTGCGATGACGCTTAATTCTTCCGTAAATGAAAAGATGGATTTCACCCGGTGTGAGATGTAAGCAGGTTCCACAAATACACAATCAAGAACTTGCTTCTCCAGGCTCTGGATCAGACTGTCCTGGCTGCTGGTGGCAACCGACAATCGGATATCCGGGTATTTATCTCTGAATGCAGCTATCCAGAAGGGCAGCCGGGAGGCAGCCAGTGTCTGCGAGGCTCCGATTTGCAGTTTTTCACAGTCTTTTGGAAATGCAGCCAGAGCATGATCCAGCATTTCGAGAATGGAGTCCGCATAGTGCAGCAGCTTTTCGCCGTCTTCTGTCAGCGTGACTCCTTTGCCATGGCGTATAAATAGGGTGGTACCCAATAACTATTATACACGATCCCGGCTGAAATGTATAATAGAGAAAAAGATGAGGAGGCAGATGAAATGATAACATGGGAAGATAAAACAGTCATTGTTACAGGAGGTGGAACGGGGGTGGGCAGAGCAATATGTTTAAAGCTTGCCGAATATGGCGCCGCAATCGCATTAAACTACTGCAGATCAGGGAAAGAAGCCCTGGATACTGCCCGTATCATAGAAGCTATGGGAGGTCGGGTAATTGCACTTCAGGCTGATATATCAGATGATGCGGCGGTACAAAAACTGGTAAGGGATACCGAGAATGCCTTTGGTTCCATTCACTATCTGGTCAATAATGCAGGGATCACAAAACAGATAGATTTATCGGATCTGGTAAGTGTGACGGATGAAGTGTGGGACCAGTTATTTTCCGTGAATGTCAAAGGAATGTTCTACTGCGCCAGAGCGGCTGCACCTATCATGAAAAGACAAAAAGCAAAACAGGAAGACTGTGCCATAATCAATATGGGGAGTATTTCAGGAATCACAGGTTCCGGTTCTTCACTGCCGTATGCGGTATCCAAAGGAGCAGTTCACTGCCTTACAAAATCCCTGGCACGTGCACTGGCACCGGATATCCGGGTAAATTGTATATCACCGGCTGCGATTTCTACCGGGTGGTGGGAAGGGGAGGAGGAAAAGATGTACCGCCTTAGCGGAGATTTACCGTTACAGCGCATTTCCACACCGGAAGATATTGCCGAACTGGTATGCAGCATTCTGGTTCAAAGTTCCATGACCGGGCAGATCATCAGTCCGAACAATGGAATGCTTATCTGAATACGTTTTGTTTCTCAGCAGGTTGAAACCCCTTGGCTGTGGCTGGCTGCACAAATAACCAGGCACTAGCTTTTGACATTTTATGTAAAAGACGGTAGTATAGTATGCGGAAGCATTGAAATGCAATGCATGATCCGAAAAAGATAAAATCAAGAAAAGGGAGGAAACACATGGCACAATATTTAGAAACAAAAGATCCGTCATTCAGAATCCGGTTTGCAGAGAAAGAAGATGCACCTTTAATTCTAAAATTCATTAAGGCACTGGCAGTATATGAGAAAATGGAGGATGAGGTGGTCGCGACTGAGGAAATTCTCTATGATTCCATATTTGTAAAAAACCAGGCAGAAGTTGTCTTTGGAGAAGAAAACGGACAGCCGGTGGCCTTTGCAGTATATTTTCACAGCTTTTCCACTTTCCAGGGAAAAGCCTGCATGTATCTGGAGGATGTGTTTGTCTTACCGGAAGCAAGAGGCCATGGGTACGGCAAGCTGATGCTGGCATGTATTGCGAAAATTGCCACTGACCGGGGCTGTGGAAGAATGGACTGGTGCTGTCTGGATTGGAACACCTCATCAATTGCATTCTATAAACGTATGGGAGCAATTCCTATGGATGAGTGGACAATTTACCGCCTTACAGGTGATGCTTTACCGGCATTAGCGGGGGAACTGGCATAGAAAAATGCCAGGCTTCCCGCTTGTATACCCAGTTGTGTTTCGATTATGGAAGCCAATACCTGAAGCTTAGTGAGCATCTGCTCATTGGACCAGCGGAAAATTCCAGGGTCCAGTAAGAAACAAAAAATAGACATGATAAATTCGCTTATTTCCTCAGGATAGCTGCAGTGAAATATTCCCTCTTCATTTCCCTCACGGATAACTCCGGCGATGATGGGAGAGAGGGAATTTAAAATGACAGCCAGTGATTTTTGGTGGATATGTGCATTTTGCGGCTGGTGCAGATATTCGTCTAAACTGGCTGCAATTAAGGTTCCACGGTATGTTTTGTATATCATTTCTAATTTCTGAAGGGGAGTTAATGCTGCATCGGCAATGGAACTCCTGCATTTTTCTATGACATTTTCGTAAGTACGTTCTACTAATGCATCAAAGACTTCCTCTTTTGATTTAAAATAATAATATAGCCCGCCTTTTGCGATACCAGCTCTCTTTGCAATGTCACTTACGGAGCAGGCGGCTCCTTTTTCTTCTTTTAATAATTCCTGCATCGTATCCAGGATGAAATCTCTTTTTCCCATAAATAAAACTCCTTTTGCCAATATAAAAGTTCCTTCATCAGTATAACACAAAAACGTGTACTTGACCAGCGTTCAAAATAATGCTATGATAAGATAAATTTGAACAGTGGTCAAAAAAGGAGGCAGTATTATGATTTGGGTAATTTTGTTTGTGGTGTTGCTTTTGGCGGCGGTGTTATCATTTGTCATGGTGATTGTAAAACTGGCGGTATGGCTGGTAAAAGGATGTAAGAGTATTTCGAGAGGGAAATTGTTCATGAAAATTCGTTGGAACGGTTTGGTTTTTGGGGGATCTGTTCTGATAATGGGGATTTTGATTGGAATTAGCCAGGCGGCGGCATCCACACCTCTGGTCAAAGATGAAAATGGCAGAGAACTTAAGGGAAGCATTTCAGAACTGACGGAAGTTACGCTAAACGGCAGGAAAGAGTGGATCAGTATCAGGGGGCGGGACAGTCGTAATCCGATACTGTTGTTTCTGGCTGGAGGTCCCGGTGGTTCCCAGCTTGCGGCAGTTCGCCATGATTTGTCCCGTCTGGAGGAGCATTTTGTAGTTGTTGGGTGGGAACAGCCAGGGTCGGGAAAATCTTATAATGCAATAAACAGGGACAGTCTCACCCCGGAGATTTATGTGGAAGACGGAAATGCCCTTACCCAGTACTTGCTCAGCCGGTTTTCCAGAGACAAAATATATCTGGCTGGGGAATCCTGGGGAAGTGCACTTGGAATTTTTCTTGCCGGGAAGTATCCTCGGGATTATTATGCTTTTATCGGTACCGGACAGATGGTGGATTTTTTGGAAACAGAGAAGCAGGACTATAATAAAGCATTGGAAATCGCGGTCTCCAGAAATGATACGGATAAAGTGAAAAAGTTAGAGGAAAATGGGAAGCCGCCGTATTTTGGCGAAGAGGTAACATGGAAGAGTGCAGAATACCTGAATTATCTTTCGGCATATATGGGAAGCAATCCCGCTATTCAAAATAACGGATACCATACCTTTCGGGATTTGTTTTCGTCTGAGTATGGGTTAATTGATAAACTCAATTATATTCGGGGGATTATCGACACATTCAACCATGTATATCCGCAGTTGTATGAAATTGATCTGCGGCAAGATTATCGTAAAATTGATGTTCCGGTGTATTTTTTCCTTGGACGCCATGATATCAATGCGCCGGTGGAGCTGGTGGAGGAATATAATGATCTACTGAAGGCACCTTCAAAGGAAATCGTATGGTTTGAACACTCCGGACACAGTCCCTGGATCAATGAAGGAGATAAGTTTGTAGAAGAACTGGTGAAGATAAAGGAAATTCAGTAATGGATTTTTCAGAATGTTTGGCGTCTTTGAAATTTATGCAAATTTCAAAGACGTTTTTTTAAAAGATGGTCAGTTTATCAAATACGCCATTGATATCTATCTGTTCATAACCGGATATATTATAGGGATAGGTATACAGCGTCTTATCCCTGCGGGCTTCTACCATTGGTAGGACTTAAAAAATCCCCCCGTTCTCCATATCTGTCTGATTCACAAAATCAAGGTGGTACAATTTTTCCCAATGATTCACATTTAACGTTCCTTTTGTGAGCAGAATTGCTAAAATACAGCAGTCCTCATCCTTTTCATTGTTCGCCATATCATACCAGTCAGCAAAAGCGGTGCGAAGTTTTGTTCTTAGTTCGGCGTTCTTTGGATCAAGTACCCAGCCCAGATTCTCGCCCACTCCATTGGCGGTAAACATTTCTAAGCAACCGGAAACAGATACTTCCTGATTTTGAGCAATTTGAAGCATTTTATTTGATTTCGCATATGTAACAACGTAGAACGTACCATCTTCGTAATAGGCATTCACACTTCGGACAACAGGACGAGGCTTTCCGTCAGGAGTCGTTTCTCTGGCAATCGTACCAAGAGAAATTACATTGTCTTTACCATTGCCAAACTGCTCTTCAATTAATTTCATACCTTCTTGAAACATACTCATTTTTTAATCCTCCCTGATAGATAAACTTGACGGTATTATACCGCATTATCGTACTACGAGATTAGTAAAACAATCTCCATGTACATTATTTTACCATATTCTACAAGTAGAAGTAAACATCTGTTTATATATTGCGAGATAATACAGAAGATGTTCGTGACTGCTTAAGATGTTCGTTCCTGTTCAGACCCTGCCGTGCACTTGGCTGCACGGGTAGGAGCCCATAAAGTGGCGGCATTCAGGCATCTGCCCCTCGCCAAAGGCGACTTTAAATGGGCAGTAACAGATATTCAGCTTGTTCGACGCTTGTGCTTTATGTATAAAACAGACACATTATGAACAAAAAAACGGGTATATTGCTAAAACAGAAACAGATATAATGTATTTTGTAATCAAGAAGAAAAGGAGGTTATTGAGCATGAAAAAGAAATGGATTTACAGTGGATTGGCAGTTTGTGTGGCGGGAGCCTGTCTTTCGGGATGTGGTTCTAAGGAAGGCAGCGGGGAGAGTGCAGCTTCTGACGGGGAAAACACAAAGGCAGAAGTGACGGAAATTACGTTTCAAACCTGGAATCCCGGTGAAGGTGAGGCAATTCAAAAACTGATAGCAGATTTTGAATCGAAAAATCCGGACATTAAAGTGAAATATGTTTATATGCCTTATTCTGACCATGTGGAGAAAATGAAGATTGATATGGCAAGCGGGCAGGGACCGGATGTATTCGGAATGCAGACAGGAACAACGATTAAGGAATTTCAGGATTTTGAAATGAACCTCACAGATTATGCTGAGAAAGCATGGGGAAAGGACTGGGAATCCCAGTTTCTGGATTACTGCAAAGACTTGCTGAAGGATAAACAGGACGGCAATTATTACGGTCTCCCACTGGGGCTTACTTATGCAGGATATGCCTGGGCAGATGTGAACATGTTAAAAGATAACGATCTGGATGTCCCCAAGTCATTGGATGACCTGAAAAGCAGTGCAAAAACTCTTCGGGATAATGGGCAGTATCCCCTGGCAATCGGAGCCAAGGATGCCTGGATTAATATTGACACCTGGATGAGTATTGCCAATGACATTAACGCTGAAAAGCTGTATGCAGCAATAGAGGGGGAAGTGCCATTTACCGATGAGGAACTGGTGGAATCCTTTGAGATCTGGCAGTCTCTGTTTACTGAGGGGGTATTTCAGGATGGTGCTCTGGGAGTAAATATGTACAGCGATACCGCGGACCTTTTTCAAAAGGAGGGAAGCATTCCCATGATATTAAATGGTTCCTGGGCTGGCGGCACCTATCTGGATAAGGCGGATCCCCAGATCAATGAAGTCTTCAATCAGGAGGGGGCAGACCATGATGTCTTTTTAATAGACTGGAATAATGATGGCAAGGTATGCCCGGTGACAGCGGGTGTGGATGTGTGCCTGTGCATGAATAAAAATACGAAAAATCCGGAAGCAGCATGGAAGTTTATTGATTATATGCTGCATGATGGTCAGGACATTCTGGTAAATCAATATTTCCTCTATTGCCCGTCCAGGTCGGATCTTAAACTGGATGTTCAGGGGATGAGTGAGGATGGACTTAAAAATCTGAACTATATCCAAAAACAGGCTGAAACAAATGTTGCCGGTTACCGGGAGATGGCTTATGCAGAATTGAAGCAGAGTATAACGGATACATTGATTTCACTGGCTTTAAACGAAGTGACGCCGAAAGAGGCGGCAGAGACGGTAGAGACTGCTTCAAAAGCCCAGCAAAGATAATATGGGAGGGAATAATGTGAAGGGAAAACGTTTGCATAATATGAAGGGAAATAGCCTTTGCATTGTGAAAAGAAAAGGTTTTCACGGATATTTATTTATCCTGCCGCTGACAGCACTTTTTGGTGTGTTCATCGTGTATCCTATCATCTACAATTTCATAATCAGTTTTTACGACTGGAATGGAATTGATATTCATAAGACCTTTATTGGATTAAAAAATTATGCCACGATACTTACCGATCCTGTAATATTGAAAATTGCTAAAAACTTTGTCATTTTTGCTCTGTGTACAATTGTAATTCAGGCTTTTCTGGGACTGGTCTTTGCATCATTTTTCTCCAGAAGGATTCGTTTCAGCGGTTTCTATCGGATTATCTTTTATTTGCCGGTAGTGGCAACTCCGGCGATTGTGGGAAATATTTTTTCGAAAATTTTTGAGACCAACAGAGGTTTTCTAAATCTGTTTCTTAGAAATGCGGGACTGGAAAACCTCTGCCAGCAATGGCTGGCTGATCCAAAGTGGGCGCTGGCTTGTATTGTATTCGTAAATATCTGGCAATGGACGGGATATAGTATGCTGATGTACTATGCCAATATGCTGAACATTTCCGGTGATCTGTATGAAGCGGCAACAATAGACGGAGCAAATAAGGTGCAGCAGTTTACGAAGATTACGTTTCCACTGCTAAGAAGTACACACTATACGCTGTTTATCATGGGGATGCTGGGATCATTAAAATGTTTTGACCTGCCCTTCGTGCTGACGAAAGGAGGACCCAATTATGCTACAGAATTTTTCTCAACCTATATCTATAAAAAATCGTTTGCACTTTTTAAGCAGGGAGAAGGATCGGCAGTCGTCGTGATTATGTTTGTGATAGCCATGGTAATCACATTGATTCAGTTGAAAATGTATTATCACAATGATAAAGATAAGGAGCTGGCGGGGTAATTAATACTTCGAAGATTTTCAGTTTGTTCGGGCAGACTATATGCATTATATTTACATTCCTGTTTTTATTTCCGCTGATATTGATGCTGTTCCGATCCTTTGAGGGAAATGGGATAGGGAATTATACAAAAGTATTTGAAGAAGTCAATCTGCTTCCTAATTTCCTCACCAGTTTTATTGTAGTATTCGGGACCCTGCTGATTGTATCGGTGGTATCTGCCATGGGAGCATTTTCATTTTCAAAACTAGAGTTTCCGGGGAAAAAGATATGGTATTACCTGTTATTAACGGGGATGATGATCCCCACCTCAGCGCTGATATTTCCACTTTTCCAGATCGTGAAAGGCTTACATATTAATAATACGGCGTTTTCTCTGATCTTCCCCTATGCGACCCTGAACAGCTGTTTTAACCTGATGGTTTTGAAGAATTATTTTGACGGTCTGCCCAATGAATTAATGGAAGCAGCGCGTATTGATGGTGCAGGAGTCTTTATAACGTTTGTGAAGGTTATGATGCCCATTGCGGTTCCGGGTATGGCATTTGTGCTGATACAGACTTTTCTGGGAGCCTGGAATGAATTACAGATGGCAATGATTTTTATTAATGATACTTCCGTGCAGCCTATATCTGTGGTTCCGCTGCGCTTTGTACAGACAGCCGGATCCCAGAACTTCCCCATAGAAGTCATGTATGCATCCCTTGTGATCTGCTTGCTGCCAATTGCAGTATTTTATATATTCGGTTCTAAATTTCTCATTGCGGGCATGACTGCGGGGGCAGTTAAGGGGTGAGTGCGGGCAGACGTTTAAGCACCAGGGTTACAGCGGTAAATACCTTGATCAGCCTGATTGGATTTATTATTATGGGCATGGTTCTGGGCGTAGTCAATTACAGGCAGTCCATCGCCGGGGAAGAACAGAAAATGGGCGTGTATCTCGCCAATTCCTTAAGTTCCGCAGACAATAAACTAAAGGATATGGCACGAGTATCCATGATGTGTTATTCTGATGAAAAGACACAGGATATTTTGAAAAGCTATGGAAGTGATACATACCGCAAACAACTGGCTTCTGAAAAATATCTGAATGCGTTATATACCTCTCTGATCACGATACGGGAAGATATTGACGGCGTGTATATTTTCGATGCAGATTCTTTAATTATGGCAAATGATACTTTAAATCCTGCCCGGAAACTGAACTATGATATTGAAAGCTTTATCCGGGAAATGGAAACCTGGGAAATGCAGGAGGGACAGATTAACGGATGTATTATGCGCCTGGGAACACAGCCGGATTTCATGCGGTTTTATGCTCCGCTGTTAAAAAATCCCTTAAAGAATACATGTCTGTATCTGGTGCGGGAGGTCAATGGTTTTTCGCCAAACAAGCGGATTGGGCACATCGTTTTAACTGCTCAGGTGGAGGTGATGCAGGAGGTACTGGAGGAATATCTGGATGGGGATTCGGAATTTACCCTGATTACGGATGAAGGAGATATTGTATGCGACAGCAGGCTGGACAACATCGGGAAGAGTATAGAAGACAGCAGTCTGGACATCTGCGAAAAAGGCACCTGTAAAAAAGGCACCTGTAAAAAGGGACAGTATCTGGTGTCCTATCAAACTTCAGAGTATAGCAGCATGACTTTGATTATACGAAAGCCCATGAAAATTATTACCGGTAATGCTATGCTGTTTATGAAAATATTAAGCGGATTATTTTTTGCCCTGGTGGCAGTAACGGTATTCTTTAATTATTTCTTTACGAAGAAAACACTGCGGCCTTTATTAAACCTCTCCCATTCACTGGAAAGCTTTGATCCGGATAAACTGAATATGAGGTTTGAAGTAGAAGCAGAAGATGAGGTGGGGCAGCTCATTGCGGCGTTTAACCAAATGATGGATAGGATCAATGAGTTAATCCAGTCGGAGTATAAAGGAAAAGTAAGGCTTCGGGAGGCGCAGCTATCCCAGCAGAAAATGTCCCTGCTCTATTTGAAGAATCAGATCAATCCACATTTTCTATATAATACTCTGGATACAATCCGTTTGAAATCGGAACTGAACGGTGATATGGAAGTGGCTGAAATGATTCTGATGCTGGTAGATTTTTTCCGTCTGAGTGTAAAGGTTGACAGTCAGATCGTCAGCATTGCCCATGAAGTGAAATTAGTACAGGCATATCTGGGACTGATGAGCTGCCGGTATCCCAATCTCAGGTGCACATACGATATTGACCAGGCACTGGAGCAGACGGAGATTCCAAATTTTATCTTGCAGCCAATTGTGGAAAACAGTGTGATGCACGGTCTGCGTAATAAAGGTTACCGGGGAACAATCAGTCTCTTGGTGCAAGTGGATGAGGTGCGCAGTGATTATGTGAAGATAATGGTATCCGATGACGGTGTGGGCATGGAAAAAGATGCGTGGGTTATGGTGAAACAGCTCTTGATGGAAGAGGAGACTGTTGGATCAGATGAAAAGGAAGACAGGCACATTGGAATCAAAAATGTGCAGAAAAGGCTGAAAATGTACTATCCCCTGGAACAGGGGCTGATTTACCGAGAAAATTTACAAGGTGGAGTAACGGTAACTTTTTATATCGAAAATAGAAAAGGAGAAACGGAATGAAATTAAAATTTGAACAATACAAAGACAAGGTAATGGGATGCTGGGCAGGTAAAAATATTGGAGGTGTGCTGGGTGCGCCATTTGAGGGACTTCGTCAGATAAACGATATTGACTTCTATACACAGGATTTATCCATGGGACCGCCGCCCAACGATGACCTGGATCTGCAGATTGTATGGCTGGCAGCGGTGGAGCGTTATGGACGCAGCGTAGATGCAGCTATACTGGGGGAATATTGGCTGTCTTTTATTATTCCCAACTGGGTAGAATATGGCATGGGGAAGGCTAATATGCGTGCCGGATTGCAGCCGCCTCTTTCCGGTGTAGCAGACAATACCTACAAAGACAGCTGCGGATGCTATATCCGTTCAGAGATCTGGGCATGCCTGGCTCCCGGACATCCGGAAATAGCTGCACGTTATGCATATGAAGATGCCATTGTTGATCATGCAGGTGAGGGTATGTATGGGGAAATCTTCTTTGCGGCACTGCAGAGTGCGGCATTTGTGGAAGGCAATACCAGGAAGCTGATCGACATCGGTCTGTCCTATATTCCTGAGGACAGCATAACTGCAAGTGCAATAAAAAAAGCAATTGAGTGTTACGACAATGGACTAAGTCTGCGGGAAGCGAGAAAAGAAATTCATAATACCGCCCCGGGCACCTTTGGTATACAGGGAGTGAAACTGAGTGAGATAAACGCCTTGGATAATGAGGGGCTGGAGATTGGAGCTCCCGGATTTGATGCACCGGAAAATGTGGCGTTTACTATAGCGGGCTGGCTCTATGGAAATGAAGATTTTGGTGATTGCCTCTGCAAAGCAGCAGCATTTGGTGAGGATACAGACTGTACCTGCGCAACCCTTGGAGCTGTCTTGGGTATCGTAAAAGGAGTATCCAATCTGCCCCGGAAGTGGATGGAACCGCTGGATGACAAAATAGCGACCTTATGCATTGATAAAACCAGCCACATGCTGTGGGTTCCCCAGACCGCAACGGAGCTGTCTAACCGTGTTATGAGGATCATGCCCGCATTCCTGGGGCAGGACGAGTGTGATATCCTTGCAGAAGACGGCATGGTTATAAACTGTAAGGATGGAGATGACCTGTATTGCAGGAAAACGGATGATTATCTGCCGCTTATTAATGGCAATGGAGGCGGGAAAAGTGAATTACTGCCTATACGCAGCCTCTGTGCCCTCTCACCGTTTGTGGTGCGCCAGTCCTTTCCGGCTTTTCATGTGATGGTGGATTACAAAGGATCTGTGCATTTTAAGCATGGTGCAGACAGAAGCATCAGAGTCACAGTAATTAATGTAAAAGCGATGTGCCAGCAGCAGTGGGCTAGAATTACCTTATATACTCCTTCCGGAGTGGAAGTCGTGGGCGCAAAAAGCGTGCTGCTGCCCTTGAACAATCTGCATGGTTCAGAGGCATGTGTGGAATTTACCTTTAATTTGGATGCGTTTGAAGGAAGTAAAGCAGAACTGATCATAGATACTGCGCTGGAGGGACGCCATTCCTATGGAGATGTTAAAGTTACTTTGATGAGAGAAGCATAAATAATAATAACAAAACCCCGCTGCAGTCCGGCGGGGCATTTTACCTCCCGGATATTGCCGGGTGTACATGGATACATGTCCATTTGGTTTCGGTCCGGGGAAATGGAGGAGACATAAATGCGAAAGCTGAAGGTAATGCTTGTAGATGACGAAGTAATCATTTTGGAAGGGTTTCGGAAATTACTCGATTGGGAGTTGTATGGATGTGAGATTGTCTGTGAAGCTACCGATGGTATGATGGCGGTAAACTGTGCGAAAACTTATAAGCCGGATATCGTCGTAATGGACATTAATATTCCCATTATCTCAGGCTTGGAAGCGATTCGCATTATACAGGAGCACAGACCGGATACCGCGTACATAGTGGTATCCGGGTATGATGAATTCTCCTACTGCAGGGAAGCACTGCGGCTGCAAGTTGCGGATTATATTTTAAAGCCGGTTAATTTTGGCAGCTTTGGAAAAGTGATTGAAGACTTAAAATTAAAACTTCTTCATGATAAAATGGAAAAAGAAAAACAAAAGATGCCGCCAGATACTGATAACCGGCTTATTTACCGAATGACGGAATATTTACAGGAACATTTATCGGAAGATATCAGCCTGCAAAAATTATCGGAAGAATTTTATTTAAGTTCGGCTTATATCAGCCGGATTTTCAAAAATGAAACGGGTGTAAATTACCACGCCTACCTGACCAGGCTCAGGCTGGAGCGGGCTAAGAAAATATTGCTGACTACCGATGACAGTATTGCGAAAATTGCACTGCAGGTTGGTTTTCAGGATTACCGTGCCTTTACAAAGGTATTTAAGAATGAGGTTGGAGAATTGCCGTCTGTATACCGCAATTCAATTTTTTGAGATATGTTGATAACAACGGGCAGCTATAGTTATAGCACCCATACAAAACCCATCGCCGGGCTGGGGAAGCTGGACGAAGGGAAATGCCGGTAATGTACTGCGAAGTGCCGGAAATGATTGCGAAGTGCCGGAAATGTACTACGAAATACCGGAAATGATTGCGAAATGCCGGCAATGTTATGGAAAATGCCGGCATTATTTTCAAATATTATATAGTTGACCCCCGCATTATCAGTTCGGTTGCATACTGGGCAAAGATACAGGGGGCATCCGGATGGTCAATCCGTTCTATGATCTGCTTAGCGGCAGCTATGCCGAGGTATTCTTTGGGGGTGCTGATGGTGGTTAGCGCGGGGACAATCCGTTCTGAGGCGGGAATGTTATCAAATCCCGTTACACTGACATCCCTTGGAACCTTATACCCCAAGAACTGCAGGGCATAGATCAGCTGGATGGCGAGCCAGTCATTGCCGCAGATGAAGACATCGGGGAGGACTGACATCTGTTGAATTTTTTCTATCACTAATCCAAAATTCCGAAAGTCGTCTGTTGTTTCATGGAGCAGGCAGCATTTCTGGTCTAATTTTAAATTATGTTCTTTCAGGCATTCATTCAGGGCATCATACCGTTCCTGGAATCCTCTGCCTACATTTGAAGTGTAAATATCACCTATGAATCCAAATCTTTTCGCCCCCTTTTCCAGAAGCTGATTTGTAATATTATAAATATTTATTTTATTTTCCATTGTAATGATGTCAAATTTCCCCATCAGGCCGTGGTAGTTCTTTGGCATATCAACCGTCACGATTGGCAGGTGAAACTGCAGAAGTGCTTTGCATACCGATTCATAACAAATCTCCACAATGATTATGCCCTTTATGCTGGGATCGTAGATGGAACCCGGGAATTGAAGGGTTTTTAAATCGGTGTCTGACATAATACCCAGAACAAGGTGGTAATTTGCAGCAGACAGTATGGCTTCGATTCCTTTTAGAACGCTGCTCCAGAATTCGGAATCATTTGCATAGGTGCGGGTTAAAAAGAGAATGGACCCCTTATTGGCAGGCTTTTGCCCGGCGGGGGAGATCTCGGTGTGGCTGATATAGTGCATTTCTTTTGCCTTTGCATGAACCAGTTCCTGAGTTTTAGGAGAGACTTCACTGCTTCCTTTCAGGGCTTTTGCTACCGTATTTCTTGATAAATTCAGTTCTTTTGCAATATCTTTAATCGTGCATTTCATAAATACTCCTCCTGTTTAGTATCCATTATAGCACATAAAAATGAAAAATCAATCATTAATGCACGAAATGCACCATAATTATTTATAAATATATAAATCATACACAAAAACCACAAAAAAATACTAGTAAATTGTAAAGAATATACAAAAAATAGAGAGAAAAGGTTGAAAGTATAGGGATGATATGCTAATATTTAGATACTAACAAAAGAAAATGCATCAGTGCATTAGCGATAATTGCACGAAAGGAGAAGCAATATGAAAAAGCTGTTTTACAAGCCGGAAAATGCATGGGTAGGTGATTTAATCCCTTATTATGAGAATGGAACTTATTATGGTTTTTATCTTCATGATCCGAGATTAAAAGAGAAAGAATATGCAGAAGAAACTACCTGGCATCTGGTGACAACCCGTGATTTCCAAAGTATGGAATACAGAGGAGAAGCCATTGCAAGGGGAGGTGATTTAGAACCCAACAAAAATGCATATACGGGATCGGTGGTGAAAGACCGGGACGGGATTTACCATGCATTTTATACGGCATTTAATGCAGATATCAAGATAAATGGAAAAAGCGTACAGACCGTAATGGAGGCAGTGGGAGAGGATCCGGAACACCTGGAAACAAGAAAGGAATTCCTCTTTGCGGCGGACGGTGTGATCTATGAAGAATTTGACTGGCGTGATCCTTATGTTTTCTGGAATGAAGATGAAAACTGCTATTACATGTTACTGGCTGCCAGGCTGAAAGATTCCGGGGATTTAAGGGGCGGCTGTATCGGGCTTTCAAAGTCTGCAGACCTGGTGAACTGGACCTATGCAGAACCATTTTACAGCCCAAGGATGTATATTACTATGGAATGCCCGGAGGTTTTTCAGATGGGTGATTACTGGTATCTGGTATTTTCCACGTTTTCCGATCAGTTTACCACACATTACCGTTATTCCAAAAGCCTGTTCGGTCCCTGGCTGATACCGGAAGATGATGTGTTTGACACCAGAGCGAACTATGCAATTAAGACAGCTTCTGACGGGATGGAACGATATGCGTTTGGCTGGATTGCAAGCAAATACGGGGCAGATGATTTTGGACCCTGGGAATGGGGCGGTACCATGGCTGTTCACCAACTGGTTCAGGAAAGGGAAACCGGGTTGCTTCGCACTGTGCCAACGGAGGCGCTGAAGAACTTCTATCAGACAGAAACCAGACCGGGAGCACCGGATTACTATAATTGCAGCGTTTCACCGGAGGGAGATATTTCCAGTGAAACCTTAGGGGCAATTTTGTATGATATACCGGAAGACTGTTTTTCGGCGGAACTGGAATTCGAGGCTGCGGGTGCACATGAATTCGGCATCGCATTACATACGGATGAAGGACTGGAAAAGGGCTATTTCCTGCGTATGAACCGGAAACGGAATCAGGCAGCCTGGGATATGTGGCCCAGGTCGGAGAAAGGGCTGTACCAATGGCAGATAAAAGGAGATGTTCCATATCAGATCGAGACTGCAAGAAAGTTACCCGGGGGACAGCGGTTTAAAGTATTTCTGGTCCGGGAGGATGATATCTGTGTGTTGTATATTAATGATGAGACGGCAATGTCTACCAGAATGTATCGTTATAAGGGCGGAAAAGCCGGAATCTATGTGATTCAGGGCAGTGTCAAATTGTTAAATTACTGTGTGAAAACGAACTCTTAATAAGTGGAAACACGTACTTAAAGGATGGAAAGAGGTATTCCTATGAAAAAGAAAACATTAGGTGTTATTATGGCAGTTGCGGCTGCAGCAGTGCTTGCAGTGGGTTGTGGAAATGGAAACGATAAAGGCACGGAAGTGAAAACAGAAAAGAATGCAAGTGATGCGGCAAGTGATGCGGAAAGTGATGCGGCAAATGATGCAGGCAGTGATACAGGAAGTGATTCCGGCAGTGAAGAGGCTGGTGCAAAGGGAGATAAGGATGAGGTAACCAGTGTCAAATGGTTAACATCCAGACCGGTAGACGGGGCAATTGACCAGACTATGAGGGAGATTGCAGAGCAGTACAGCAAGGAAAAGGGAGGAAACTGGCAGATTGAAATTGAGACAACAGCAGACCGCCCTTCTTATCTGCAAAAGTTAAAGACCCTGATCGCTGGCGGAAATATGCCGGATATTATAGATATTGATGCGGATCCCTACTGTCAGGAGCTGGTGGATGCAGGAATGCTGGTAGATGTGAAGAAATTCCTGGAGGACAATGGAAAATACGATTCCTTTTATCCCACAGCGCTGAAGTATCAGGAGTTTACCGATGGAACGATGTATACCCTCCCACTGGAATATCATGTGGAAATGACCTGGTACAATAAAGAGATTTTCCAGAAATACAATCTGCAGGCACCAAAGACTATGGATGAATGGCTGAATGTGTGCAAAACCCTAAAAGAGAATGGAGTGACACCGATTTCCGTGGACGGTGTGGATCGGTGGCCTGTACAGCGTTACCTGGCTATGATGCCTTTCCGTGAGACCGGCAATGATTTTATAATCAGCCTGCGGGACGGCAAAGAATCCATGAGCAGTGAGGTGGGGATGAAAGGCGTTAAATTCCTGCAGGATATCGGACAGTATTTTAACGACGGCTTTGCGGCAACGGACTATGCCACCGCCCAGTCTATGTTCTTAGACGGGAAATCCGCAATGTATTATATCGGTGACTGGGAAATTGGTGCAATGCAGGAAGCATATGATGCGGGGAAAATTGATTATTTTTATCTGCCAACCGCAGATGGGGCGAAGACA